>NZ_JBEXNT010000020.1:0-94613 GCF_040611255.1 Kitasatospora sp. NPDC002965
GCCGGCCGGGCCGCCGGTCCGGCCGCCGCCCGCGACGGCGGCCGGGGCCGGAGCACCCGGGGGCACCGGCGCCCCCGTTCCGACGGACCCGGTGCGGCAGGGCTGCGCCGCACCGCCTTCGGTGCGGCGGGCCTGATCTGCGTGGTCCTCGGTACCTCGATGGCGTTCAACAGCACCCGCACCCCGGTGGTGCGGGTGGAGACCTCGGCCCGCGAGGCCACCGGCCCGGCGGCCACCGCCGGGAGCGCCGGGACCGGTCCCGGAACCGGGACCGCCACCGGGGCGGCGGCCACCTCCCCGGCCACCTCCCCGACGGCCGCCCCGGGCACCTCCACGTCCGCCGCACCCCGGAAGCCCTTCGCGGCGTCCGCGCCGACCCGCCTCCTCGTCCCGGCGGCGGGCGTCGACGCCCCGGTGCCCGGCCTCGGCCTGAACGCGGACGGGACGGTCGAGGTGCCGACCGTGGCCCGGGCCGACGAGGCCGGCTGGTACCGCAACGGCCCGACGCCGGGGGAGAACGGACCCGCCGTCCTGATCGGGCACTACGACACCGCGAACGGCCCGGCGGTCTTCCACAGACTGCCGAAGCTGCGGCCCGGAGACCTGATCCAGGTGCGGCGGGAGGACGGCAGCACGGTGGACTTCCGGGTCCGTTCGCTGCTCCAGGCGGCCAAGGACCGGTTCCCGACCGAGGCGGTCTACGGCGACACGGCAGCACCCGAGCTGCGACTGATCACCTGCGGCGGCCGGATCGGCGCGGACGGCCACTGGACGGACAACATCATCGTCGTGGCGGACCTGGCCGACCCGGCGGGTCCGGCCGGCTGACGGTGCCGTCCGGCGCACCGGGACAATGATCACCACGACGGACCGGCACGCGGGCCGCCGCGCTTCGACGGCCCGCGTGCCGGCGGCGGCCGTTGCCGTCGCACCCCGCCCGGCGGCCCGCAAGCCGCCGGGCGGAACCACCGAGCGCCGCCCCGGCGACCTACCACCGGCGACCTACCACCGGGGACGAACCGGCGCATCGCCGCAGACCGCGCCGGACCGGACCGCGCCGGACCGGGCCAGACCAGGAGAAGAGAACCGACCGTGGCAGCACTGCCTCCACCCCGCCGCAGCCGGTTCGGCGCCGCACCACGGGCCGCCCTGGCAGCTCTCCTCGCCGTCCTCGCGCTCACCCTGCCGGTCGGCTGCGCCGCCCCCGGCGGCCTGCGCGACCACGGTGCGGCCCAGCCGGTGACGCCGCCCCCGGTGCCGCAGCCGCTCTGGCCCGGTCTGGCCACGGTGCCGCCGCCGACCGCGCCCGCGGCCGGCACGGGCCAGGCCCCGGAGCCGCCGCCCCAGCCCGTCCCGGACGTCACCGCCGCCGGGCGGGACATCATGTCCGTCGACGTCCACGGCCTGCTCGCGAAGGACCCCGGGGTGAGCCAGGACGAGCAGCGGGCCCTCAGTGCCTGTCCGGCCTGCGAGCTCCGCAGCCCCGAGTACCGCGACCTCACCGGTGACGGACGCCCCGAGCTGATCCTCGCCGTCGGCACGGCGGGCACCGCCGGGCCGGTGGTCCTGCACGTCTACACCCTGACCGGCGAGGGCCTCGTGCCCGTCCTGCGGGTGCAGGCGCTGGCGAGGTTCAGCGCGGAGACCGTCGGTACGGACCTGCGGCTGCACGAGTCGACCAGCGTGTGGGTCCGGACCACCAGTCACTACCGCTGGGACGGCGTGCGCCTCGTCCTGGTGGAGCAGACGAGCCAGGACCTCGGTCCCGTGCCCACGCCGTCCAGGCAGCCCACCCCGGAGCGGCAGGTGCAACCGACGGTGGGACCGGTCGTCAAACCTCCCGTGACGCCCTCCGCCCCGGGGGCGGCCCCCTCCGCGCTCACCCCGACCGCGCGGCCCACGGCGGACTCCGGTGCGGCGCCGGCCTCCCCGCGTGCCGGTGCCACTCCGCCCGTGCCGGTACCCGCCCAGCCCGTCCGTCCGACGACCCCCGCGGCTCCCCCGGAGGCCAAGCCTTGAACCGCGCAGCGCCCACCCACCCGCACATCCTGATCGTCGAGGACGACGAGGTGATCCGGGAGGCGACCCGGATGGCCCTGGAACGTTACGGCTTCCCCGTCTCCACGGCCGCGGACGGCCTGGAGGGGCTGGAGGTGTTCCACGCCGTCCGCCCCGACCTGCTGCTGCTGGACGTGATGCTGCCGCTGCTCGACGGCGTCGGCCTCTGCCGGCGGATCCGGGAGGAGAGCCAGCTGCCGATCCTGATGATGTCGGCGCGCACCGACCCGGTGGACGTGGTGTCCGGCCTGGAGGCGGGCGCGGACGACTACGTGGTCAAGCCGTTCGAGAGCGCCGTGCTGGTGGCGCGGATCCGTACCGTGCTGCGCCGGATCCGGGTCGTTCCGGCCACGGAAGCCCCGGTGGCCCCCGCCGCCGCGCCCGTCACCGGCCCCGACGCGTCCGCCGTACCGGCAGCACCCGCCGCCGCAGCCCCCGCCCCGGCGCCGAGGGCTGCCGTCCGCAGCTTCGACGGCATGGAGGTGGACACCGATTCCATGGAGGTCCGGGTCAACGGCCGGCTGGTCCCGCTGACCCCGACCGAACTGCGGCTGCTGCTGGAGTTCACCGCCGCGCCCGGCATCGTGCTGGAGCGGTCGAGCCTGCTGGAGCGGGTGTGGGACTACGAGTGGGGCGCCGACACCCGCGTCGTCGACGTCCACGTGCAGCGGCTGCGCGCCAAGATCGGCGGCGGGCGGATCGAGACGGTCCGCGGCTTCGGCTACAAGTTCCGGCGTCCCGAATGACGCTGCGCCGACAGATCGCGACCGCCGTCGCCGCCATCTCCGTCCTGGTCGCGGTGGCGGTCGGACTGCTGGTCCACCAGGCGATGGTCCGTCAGCACGTCGACCAGGCCCGCCGTTCGGCGCTCACCGCGCTCGACTCGGCCCTCGCGTCCTACAAGCGCGGCGAGCCGGTCGGCGGCGGCACCGCGCTGGACGACCCCGCGACGCCGGACCGGCTGCGCGCCCTCGCGGCGGCCGGCCGGCACGGCTCACAGCTGGCGGCCGGACCGCAGGGCGGCGAGTCGATGTGGGCGGCGGGAGGCGTCCACGGCGGGGTGCTCTCCGTCCGGGTCGACTTCACGCAGGACCGGCGGGCGATCGCCGACCTGGACCGGATCATCCTCATCACCGTCGTCGCCTCGGTCTTCACGACGGTGCTGGTCGGGGTGCTGGTCGCGGACCGGATCAGCCGGCGGCTGCGGACGGCGGCGACCGCTGCCCGGGGCATCGCCGCCGGGCGCACGGACACCCGGATCGGGGAGCTGGTCGACGGACGCGACGAGGTCGCCGACCTGGCGGCGGCCGTCGACCTGATGTCGCGGGCCCTGCACCGCCGGCTGGAGGACGAGCAGCGGTTCACCGCAGACGTTGCCCACGAGCTGCGGACCCCGCTGACCGGGCTGGTCACCGCGGCCGAACTGCTGCCGCCCGGCCGCCCCACCCAGCTCGTCCGGAACCGGGTCCAGGCGCTGCGCTCGCTGGTGGAGGACCTGCTGGAGGTGTCCCGGCTGGACGCGGACGCCGAGACGCCGGACCTGTCGGCCGTGCCGCTGGAACGGGCGGTGCGCCGCACCGTCACGCTCACCGGCCTGGACGTGGCGGTCGAGTTGACGGACACGGCGGCCGGCGCGTCGGTGCGCACCGACCTGCGCCGGCTGGACCGCATCCTGGGCAACCTGCTGGTGAACGCCGACCGGCACGGCGGCGGCACGGTCCGGCTGCACGTCGACGGTTCGCGGATCACCGTCCGCGACCACGGACCGGGCTTCCCGGACGAACTGCTCAGGGACGGGCCGCAGCGCTTCCGCACCAGCGTGCGCGAGCGGGGGAAGGGGCACGGCCTCGGCCTGACGATCGCCCGGGGCCACGCCCGCGTGATCGGCGCGGAGCTGACGTTCGCCAACCACCCCGACGGCGGGGCGGTGGCGACCCTGGTCCTGCCGCCGGCGACCGCACCCGACCGGGACGGGGAGCCCGAGCCCGGGTCGGCAGGGCAGCGGCAGGAGGTCTGAACCCGCCGGGTCGGCGGCCACCATCACCCCGACGGGCCGGCCCCGGAGGCTCGCTGGAGTGCGCCGGGATTCGGTGAACGGTCGACGACGGGGTGGGCGATGGGAAGCGCGGTCGTGCGAGGAGTGGTGTACGCGGGCGTGGGCGGGGGTCTGATCGCCCCGGGCGTCGTGGCGAACATCCTCCCCTGGTCGGTGGTCGGTGGTCGGTGGTCGGGGACGGGTGCGGGGGCCGGTACGGCCCCTGCCCGAAGGGGGCGGAGGCCGCCGTTCTCCTGGGGATCGTCGCCCCCTCGCCGGTACCGTGCTGCTCGTGCTCGGGCTGATGGGCCGCGAGAGGAAGGCCCGCCCGCTCGCCGTCGCCGCGGTCTGTGCCGTGCCCGCCCCGTCACCGACGGTGCGGGCACGGGCTCTTGCGGGGCCGGGGGAGCGGTGGAGGCGGGGCGTCAGACCGTGTCGAGTGACGGTGCGTCGAGTGACGGTGCGAGGACGGCGAAGGCCCGGTCGGTCAGGGCGGTCGGATCCGCGGTGCCGTCGCTCTCGCTCCAGCGCTCCAGTACCGCGCCGAAGGCGGTGAGCGCCATCCCCGCGGCGAGGCGCGGGTAGAGGTCGGTGCGGGTGTCGAGTCCGAGCCGTACCGCCAGCTCCTCCGTCAACTCGTCGCGCCAGCGGTCCTGGTGTTCCAGGAGCCGGGCGCGCAGGGCCGGCGTGCGCAGGATCAGCTGGACGACCCGCAGCGCCCGGTCCCCGCGGTCGCCGCAGTGGGCGAGCGGGGCGCCGACCGCCGCGCGCAGCGCCGCCGAGGGGCGCTCGTCGGCCGGTCGGGCCGCCAGGCCCTCGCGGATGCCGGTGCCCAGATCGGCCAGGAACCGGACGACCACGTCCTCCTTGGACGCGAAGTACCGGAAGAACGTCCGCTTGGACACGCCGGCGTCGGTCGCGATGTCGTCCACGGTGACGGCGTCGAACCCCCGGGCCGTCAGCAGCTGGAACGCGGCCTCGGTGAGCTCGTCCACGACGAGCTGCCGCTTGCGCTGGGCCAGGCTGACGGCGGGGCGGGAGGTCATGTCGTGATGGTACGGCATGTCACCGACGACACCAAGGCGCGATCCGTTACCAAGTGACGTAATGACACCAGGGCGCGTCTTGACACTCGGTGACACCGAAGCCAGCATGTGTCACATGACAGGGGAACCGGAAGGACGTCCGGAGTCGGTGTCGGAGCGGCCGAGGCCGCGGCAGCAGCAAGGGCGGTGGGGCGCCGTGGACATCCCGGACCAGACCGGCCGGGTCTTCGTGGTCACCGGAGCCAACGGCGGTCTCGGGCTGGCGACCACCAGGGCACTGGTCCGCAGGGGAGGGCACGTCGTCCTCGCCGTGCGGGACGAGGAGAAGGGGCGCAGGGCGGCCGACGCGGTCGTCGCCGGCCTGATCGCCGAGAGCGCGGACACCCCCGACACGGCCTGGGACGTCACCGACACCCGGGCACTGGAGGCCCGGCTCGAAGTCCGCCGCCTCGACCTGGCCGACCTCGACGCCGTCCGGGCCTTCGCCCGGGGGCTGCGCGCCGACCGTCCGAGGCTGGACGTGCTCGTCAACAACGCGGGCGTGATGGCCCCGCCCCGGACGCTCAGTGCCCAGGGCCACGAGCTGCAGTTCGCCGCCAACCACCTCGGCCACTTCGCGCTCACCGGGCTGCTGCTCGGCGCGCTGGCGGCAGCGCCCGACCCCCGCGTGGTCACCGTCAGCTCGGTCAACCACCGCAAGGGGCGCATCCGCTTCGACGACCTCGACGGTGCCCGCGCCTACGCGCCGATGGCGTTCTACGACCAGTCGAAGTTCGCCAACGCGGTGCACGCCCGGGAACTGCACCGGAGGCTGGTCGCCGCAGGCAGCCCGGTCCGCAGCCTGCTGGCCCACCCCGGCTACGCCGCCACCGGTCTCCAGACCGGCGCGCCGACCGGCCTCGTCCGGCTGCTCTTCGGCCGGATCCTCCGGCCGCTCGCCCAGACGGCGGCCGACGGCGCACTGCCGCAGCTGTACGCGGCGACCGCCCCGGACGTGCGGGGTGGTGAGTTCCTCGGCCCGGACGGGCGCGGCGAGCTGCGCGGCGCCCCGGTCCGCGTCCCGTTGGCCCCGGCGGCGGCCGATCCCGGGACCGGCGGCCGCCTCTGGGCGCTGTCGGAGGAACTGACCGGGGTGAGGTACGGGCTTCCGGCCTGACCGCGCCGCCGCCCGGTCCGTCAGGCGGGCTGCGCCACCGTCACCGCCGGCTCGTGCCGGACCGGGAAGTTCACCGAGTTGGCGATGTAACAGGCCCGGTGCGCGTCGGCGTGCAGGGCGAGCGCCTTCTCCGCCATCCCCTTCTCGGCGACCTCGACCCGGGGGTGCAGCACCGCCTCCGTGAAGTGGCCTCCTTCGGCGGTCTCGGCCATCGTGCCGGTCGGGCGGTCGGTGTACGCGGTGACCACGACGCCGTTCACCGCGCACAGGTGCAGGTACCAGAGCAGGTGGCACTGGGAGATCGACGCGAGGAGCAGCTGCTCGGGGTTCCACCGGGTCGGGTCGCCCCGGAAGGCGGGGTCGGAGGAGCCGGGGATGGGCGGGCGCCCGTCCGCCGCGACCTCGTGGTCCCGGCGGTAGGAGCGGTAGTCGCTGGTGCCGGTGCCCTGGTTGCCGGTCCAGGTGATCTCGGCGGTGTAGGTGTGCAGTTTGGCCATCGGGTGCCTCTCCGAGCTGAGGTCGGTGGGGATTTCGGCACCCAGTCAACAACAGCCCCCGGAGGTCCCGTTCGGCAGGGACCCGCGACCGCGGGCCGGTGGCCCGTCGCCCGGCCCGGACGCGCGGTCCCCGGGCCGGGGTCCGGCCGGCCGTGTGCGCCGGACCCCGGCCGTGATCGCCGCCGCCGCCCGGTCCGGCCTCACCTCCCGCGCCGGGCGCGGCTCCGCCGGAGCCACCGTCGGAGCCGCACGGGCGGCGCGTCGGGCGGGGGCGGCGATCACTTGGTGCGGCAGTGGTCCTCCTGAACGGTCTTCCTGAACGGTCTTCCTGAACGGTCTTCCTGAACGGTCTTCCTGAACGGTCTTCCTGAACGGTCCTCCTGAGCGGTCCTGCGGACGGGTGCGCGCGGAGGCGCGCGGCCACGGCCTCACTCGACGGTGACGTCCACCTCCATCCGGTCCGCCCCGGGTGTGCCGGAGACGGCGAGGGTGACGCCGCTCCAGGTCCCGTCGGGCAGGTCCAGCGGCGGCTTGGTGTTCTCCCCGATGCTGGAGTTGTCGAGCGACGGGTAGAGGTCGTCCGCGTCGCCGCGTTCGTCCGCGCCGAAGATCTTCGCCAGGTCACGCCGGCCGTCGGCCTGGAGGAGCTCGATGGCGAGCCGGCGCTCGTCGTTGACGTTGTCGATGGCCTCGTCGACGACGTAGGCCGCGATGCCCTCGTCGGGCAGGAACTCGTCCTGGCCGCTCTGGCGGCGGTACTCGACGACGATGTACTGGCTCTCCCGCATCCGCCCCGGGTTCGGGTTGCGGACGAACAGCGAGTCGCCGCCTTCGGCGACGGGCCGCAGGGAGATGCCCGCGGTGGTGCCGTCGATCTCCTGCGGGGTGGCCCAGCCGTGGAACATCCGGAGCATGCTGTTCGGGTAGACCGGGGTGGTGCCCTTGTTGCCCCAGGAGCCGCCCGCCATCAGGCAGTAGTTCCCGAGACCGTTGGAGACGGTGGTGGTGACGCGTCCGGTGTCGTAGAAGTCGGCCCAGCGGGCGGCCAGGTGACCCCATTCGTGGGCGCAGACGCCGACCTTGCAGTCCTCGGGGACGGTCAGGAACGTCTGCACCCGCAGGTTCGGTGCGACCTTTACCCCGTTCTCGCCGGGCGGGTTCCACTTGAGGCTCCACAGGTTGCCCGGCTGGTCGGACTCCCGGAGCTCCTCGGCCCCGCGGCCCGCGTGGACGATGAACAGCGCGGTGACGAGGCCCTCGTCGAGGGCGTCGAAGCCGCCGGTGAAGTCGATGCCCTCCCGGAGCGCGATGTCGAGGGTGTCCGCGGCCATGCCCTGGGCGTTGCCGGGCGGGTCGCCCATGCCGGACCGGTTGTCGGCGTAGAAGGAGAGCGGGTGCGGCAGGCGGAACCAGCCGTGCACCTCGCCCTGGACGTCGATGCCGTGCGCGGTCGGGCGGGCGGGGTCGAAGCCGCTGATCCGCCGGTAGTAGTCGCGCATCGAGCCGGTGGCGAAGGTGCCCGGGCCGAAGAGCAGCTGCTCGAAGTGTTCGACGGTGTGGGCGGGGTCGTGCGGCCGGTCGGGGAAGTCGACCAGGAGGACGAGGGTGCGGATCTCGCCCTTGAGCTTCCTGGACGGACGGGTGATCAACTGGGCCCCGGTGCTGGGACCGGGGCGGACGGCCCCGTCGTCGAGGCCGATGAGGTTCTCGCCGCGGCGCTGGGAGCGCCAGACGTAGTAGTACTGCTCGAAGGTGATGTCCCGCGGCAGCCGGCGGGTCCTGATCAGCTCCCGGTAGTGGGCACGGAGAGCGGCGAGGGCGTCGGGTGACATCGGCACGGGGCAGGGGTGGTGGTCGTCGAGGGAATGGTGGGGGCGGTGATGCAGCGGGGTTAAGGTGTGACGCATAGTGACGGCTCCTTAGAGCCTGTTCACCCCGCGGGGGCGTGTTCGGCGCCCCGCCGAGTGGGCGGTCGCCGGCAATCGGTCGGCTCGCCGAGTGGGTCGGGTCTGGCCGGTACCGGTCGCGAATGGGGCGATATGCGGTTATCAGTCCCTATTTTGACGCCCCGGGCGGTGAAAGCACCAGGGTCGAAGGGGGGTCGGTTCCCCTCAGTTCGCCCGGTGGGCCGCCGCGGCGGCCGCGAACGAGGCGGCGAGCTGCGGAGATCCCGCCCAGTGCAGATGCAGATACGAAGCGTGAACGTTTCCGGCCGCGAAGCCCTCGGTGCGCGGGCCGGTCGGCAACCGCCAGCCCCAGGCGGCCCGTTCGCCGGCCCCCGGTTCGCAGACGGTCCGGTGGAACTCGTGCCCGCGCACCCGGGTGCCGGTCGGTGCCAGCGGCGAGTCGTGCAGCGCCACCGCCTCCCGGTACCCGAGGGTCAGCCGCTCGGTCATCCGGGCCGAGGTGTCCAGCACGCCGCACATCGGCAGGCCGTCCAACTCGCGGCCGAGGTAGAGCAGTCCGGCGCACTCGGCGGCGACCGGCCCGCCCGAGGCGGCGAACGCGGCGATCGCGGAACGGAGTTGCCCGTTCGCGCTGAGTTCCCGGACGTACAGTTCGGGGAATCCGCCGCCGATCACCAGGCCCGCCGTGCCCTCCGGCAGCCCGTCGGCGTGCAGCGGGTCGAACGGGACCACCTCGGCGCCGGCGGCGGTCAGCAGCTCGGTGTTCTCCGCGTACGAGAAGGAGAACGCGGCGCCGCCGGCCACCGCGATCCGCGGCGCCCCCGCCTGCGGCGCCCCCGCCTGCGGCGCCCCCGCCCGGGGCGCCCCGGCCACCGGAAAGCCCGCCGCCACGAGCTCGGCCATCTCCGCGGCGGGGTCCCACGGCTCGGCGTCCAGCGGCGGCGCGGTCCGCGCCAGCGCCAGCACCGCGTCCAGGTCCACCGAGGCGGCGACCAGCTCGCCCATGTCGGCGACCGCCCGGAGTGCCTCCGCCGAGCGCTCCACAGCCGGGATCAGGCCGAGGTGGCGGGACGGCGTGGCGACCGCCGCCGAGCGCCGGACCGAGCCCAGCACCGGCACGCCCGAGCCCTCCTCCAGGGCCTCGCGCAGCAGCTGCTCGTGCCGGTCGGAGGCGACCCGGTTGAGGATCACCCCGGCCAGTCGGACCTCCGGGTCCCAGGACGCGAATCCGTGCACCAGCGCGGCCACCGACCGGGACTGCGACGAGGCGTCCACCACCAGCACCACCGGTGCCCGCAGCAGCTTGGCGACGTGCGCGGTGGACGCCAGCTCGCCGCGCCCCGAGGCGCCGTCGTACAGGCCCATCACGCCCTCGACCACCGCCACGTCCGCACCGGCCGCGCCGTGCAGGAAGAGCGGCGCGATCCGTTCCGGTCCGCACATGAACGCGTCCAGGTTGCGGCCCGGCCGCCCGGCCGCCAGCCCGTGGTAGCCCGGGTCGATGTAGTCCGGGCCGACCTTGTGCGGGGAGACGGCCAGCCCGCGCGCGGCGAGTGCCGCGATCAGGCCGGTGGCGACGGTGGTCTTGCCGGCGCCGGAGGACGGCGCCGCGACGACGAGACGGGGGATGTTCACGTTCAGGGTTTCCGGTCTACCACTCGATACCGCGCTGGCCCTTGCGGCCGGCGTCCATGGGGTGCTTGACCTTGGTCATCTCGGTGACCAGGTCGGCGAAGCCGGTGAGCGCCTCGGGCGCGTACCGGCCGGTGACGACGACGTGCTGGCTGCCCGGACGGTCCTTCAGGACGGCCACCACCTCCTCCGGGTCCACCCAGCCCCAGTGCATCGGGTAGGTGAACTCGTCCAGCACGTAGAAGCGGTAGGTCTCGGCGGCGAGGTCGCGCTTGACCTGCTCCCAGCCCTCCTTGGCCGCCGCCTCGCTGTCCATCTCCATCTCGGAGGAGCGCTGGATCCAGGACCAGCCGGAGCCCATCTTGTGCCAGTCGACCGTGCCGCCCTCGCCGGAGGCGCCGAGCACGCGCAACGCGTTCTCCTCGCCGACCTTCCACTTGGCGGACTTCACGAACTGGAACACCCCGACCGACCAGCCCTGGTTCCAGGCGCGCAGCGCCATGCCGAAGGCCGCGGTGGACTTGCCCTTGCCGGGTCCGGTGTGGACGGCGGTGATCGGCATCGTACGGCGCTGGCGGGTCGTCAGGCCGTCGTCGGGGACACTCTCGGGAACACCCTTGGGCATGTCGGCTCAGGCCGCCTTTCGCGTAGTGGTGGTGGGGCGGTTGTCGCGGACGAGGGAGGCCACGCCCTCGGCCCGCAGCTCGTCCAGGGTCACGGCGGTGGCGCGGAGCCGTGCGGCCAGCGTGCGGGCCAGGCCGAGCCGGACCGGTCCGGACTCGCAGTCCAGCACCACGCTCGCCACGCCCTGCCCGGCCAGCAGCCCGGCCGCCCGGTGCGACTGCGCGACGGCGTCGCGGGCGCCGGTGGCCCGGCCGTCGGTGACCACGACCAGCAGCGGGCGGCGGTCGGGGTCGCGCAGCCGCTCGACCCGCAGCACCTCGTGGGCGCGGAGCAGCCCGGCGGCCAGGGGGGTCCGGCCGCCGGTGGGCAGCGTCTCCAGCCGGGCCGCGCCGACCTCGACCGAGGAGGTGGGCGGCAGCGCCAGTTCGGCGGACCCGCCCCGGAAGGTGATCATGCCGATCTTGTCCCGGCGCTGGTAGGCGTCCATCAGCAGGGACAGCACCGCGCCCTTGACGGCGGTCATCCGCTGCCGGGCCGCCATCGAGCCGGAGGCGTCGACCACGAACAGCACCAGGTTGGACTCCCGCCCCTGGCGGACCTGTTCGCGGAAGTCGTCCTTGTGCAGCACCAGGGCGCGGGACGCCCGGCCGCGCGCCACCTGGTGCGGTGCGGCGGCCCGCAGGGTGGCGCTCAGGTGCAGCCGGGCCAGCCGGCCCTGCGGGCGGCGGGACCTGATGGTGTGGCCGCCGTCGGTCTCGGCGGGGGATCGGCGGCCCTGTGCGCCGCGCCCGGTGCCGTCGACGGCGAACAGCCGGGTCCGGTACGGGTCGCCGGCCGCGACGGGCGCCGACTCCCGGGCGGGGGAGGGGTGCTGGGCCGGGACGGGCTGCGGGAGCGCCGGGTCCTCGTCGGGGGAGGTGGCGTCGGCGCCGGCGGGCGGGCCGTCCGGGCCGGTCGGCTCGGGGGCGCCGCCACCGCCGTCGGGGCCGGGTCCGTCGCCCTCGGGGCCGTCCGGGCCGTCCCCGGGGTCCGGGTCGGGGTCCTCGTCCGACTCCCGGGCCTCGGCCCGCCCCTCCGCGAGGGCCTCCTCCTCGTCCTGCCGGGCCTGCTCCTCGCGGGCCTCCTCCTGCTCCTGCCGGGCCTGCTCCTCCAGCGTCCGGTCCAGCAGCTCCTCGTCCAGCCCGGGCGCGTCGAAGGGGTTGCGCCGGCGCCGGTGCGGCAGCGCCAGCTGCGCGGCCTTGCGGACGTCCTCCTCCAGCACCTCGGTGCGCCCGGACCAGGCGGCCAGCGCGACGGCGGTGCGCGCCATCACGATGTCCGCGCGCAGCCCGTCCACCTCGAACGCGGCGCAGACGGCGGTGATCCGGCGGAGTGCCGCGTCGGTCAGCTCCACCTTCGGCAGCAGCTCCCGGGCGGTGGTGATCCGCAGGGCGAGCGCCCGCTCGTCCTCCTCGAACCGGTCGGCGAAGCCCGCCGGGTCGGCGTCGTAGGCGAGGCGGCGGCGCACGACCTCGGCCCGCTCCACCGGCTCCCGGGTGGCGGCGATCTCGACGGTCAGGCCGAACCGGTCGAGCAGCTGCGGCCGCAGCTCGCCCTCCTCCGGGTTCATCGTGCCGACCAGCAGGAACCGGGCCGCGTGCCGCACCGAGACGCCCTCGCGCTCGACGTACGAGCGGCCCATCGCGGCGGCGTCCAGCAGCAGGTCCACCACGTGGTCCTGGAGCAGGTTGACCTCGTCGATGTAGAGCACGCCGCGGTGCGCCTGCGCCAGCAGGCCCGGCTCGTACGCCTTGACGCCCTCGGCGAGCGCCCGCTCCAGGTCCAGCGAGCCGACGATCCGGTCCTCGGAGACGCCGACCGGCAGCTCGACCAGCCGGGCCGGGCGCGCGGACGCCCCGGCGCCGGCGTGCGCGCCGTCCGGGCACTGCGGGTCGGGCGCGGCCGGGTCGCAGGCGAAGCGGCAGCCGTCGACGGTGGCGATGGACGGCAGCAGGCCGGCCAGCGCGCGCACCATGGTCGACTTGGCGGTGCCCTTCTCGCCGCGGACGAGCACCCCGCCGACCGCCGGCGAGACGGCGTTGAGCAGCAGCCCGAGCCGTAGGTCGGCCATGCCGACGATCGCGGTGAACGGGTAGCGGACGTCACTCATGATTCTCGCTCACGATTCTCCCCAAGGGGCCCCGGGCGGCAGGAACGGCAGCGATCCGGCCGCCGGCACCCCGCCTTCGATCAGCTTCCACAGTGCGTCGGTGTCCGCGTGTTCCTCGATCAGCTCCCCCAGTCGGTCCAGCCGGGCCTCGCGCGCCGCCGCGAACGAGGTGTCCGGCGCGGGGACGAACGCCCGGCCGGCCGATGCGGCGACGTCGCGCAGCAGTTCGCGCCGGAAGCCGTCGTTCTCCAGCGCGCCGTGCCAGGTCGTCCCCCAGACGGAGCCCACCCGGCAGCCGTCCAGGAAGGGGGTGCCGCCCTCGACGGTGACCACGCCGTGGTGGATCTCGTAGCCCTCGACCCGCTGCCCGTACGCCTCGCCGACCGGCCGGCCCAGCACCTTCTCGACGCCGAACCGGACGTGCGTCGGCAGCAGGCCGAGCCCCTCCACGGCGCCGGCCTTCGACTCGACCTCGTCCACGACGGTCCGCGCCAGCATCTGGTAGCCGCCGCAGACGCCGAGGACCGGACGGCCCTGCGCCGCCCGCGCCTTCAGCGCCGTCTCCAGGCCGCGCTCGCGCAGCCAGGCGAGGTCCGCGACGGTGGCCCGGGTGCCGGGGAGCACGACGAGGTCGGCGTCGGCCAGCTCCTCGGGCCGGGTGGCCCAGCGGACCAGCACCCCGGGCTCCTGGGCCAGCGCGTCCAGGTCGGTGAAGTTCGACAGCCGGGGGAAGCGCACCACGGTCACCCGCAGCACGTCCGCGCCGAGCGGCCCGCGGCCGGCCGTGCGGTCGACCACGGTGGACAGGTCGAGCGAGTCCTCGGCGTCCAGCCAGAGGTCGGGCAGCATCGGCAGGGTGCCCAGCACCGGGCGGCCGGTCAGCTCGCGGAGCATCTCCAGCCCGGGGGCGAGCAGTCGCGCGTCGCCGCGGAACTTGTTGACGAACCAGCCGGCCACGTGCCGCTGGTCCTCGGCCGAGAGCAGCGCCAGCGTCCCGTACATCGCCGCGAACACCCCGCCCCGGTCGATGTCCCCGACCACGACGACCGGCAGCCCGGCGGCGGTGGCCAGGCCCATGTTGGCGATGTCCCGGTCCCGCAGGTTGATCTCGGCGGGCGAGCCGGCGCCCTCGCAGATCACCACGTCGTACCGGCGGCGCAGGTCCGCGAGGCACTCCAGGGCCCGCTCCAGCAGCACCGGCTTGCGGTCGCGGTAGTCCAGCGCGCCGACCTCGGCGACCGCCCGGCCGAGCAGCACGACCTGGCTGCGGCCGTTCGCGCCGGGCTTGAGCAGCACCGGGTTCATGGCCGCCTCGGGCTCCACCCGGGCGGCCTGCGCCTGCATCGCCTGCGCGCGGCCGATCTCGGCGCCGTCCGCGGTGACGAAGGAGTTCAGCGACATGTTCTGCGCCTTGAACGGCGCGACGCGGACGCCCTGACGGGCCAGCCAGCGGCAGATGCCGGCGGTGACCACGCTCTTCCCGGCGTCCGAGGTCGTCCCGGCGACCAGCAGTGCGTTGCTCATGCCCCACCCCTTCTCCTGCTCAGGGCCGCCCGGAGCAGCAGATGCCCGGCGACCGTCGTACCCAGCGCCAGCGCGCCCACCCGTCGGGAGAGCACGCAGGCCCGCTCGATGTCGTCCACCCCGACCGGCCGGAGCTCCTCGCCGAGCACCGGCCGGTGCTCGACGCGCTCGCCGTACCGGAGCGTCCCGCCCAGGCGGACGCCGACCGCACCGGCGAAGGCCGATTCGGCCTGGCCCGCGTTCGGGCTGGGGTGTGCGGAGCCGTCCCGCCGCCAGACCCGCCAGGCGGTGCGCGGTTCGGGCGCGGCGGCGACGGTCAGCAGCGCGGTCAGCCGGGCGCCCGGCCAGCCGGCCACGTCGTCCAGCCGCGCGGAGGCCCAGCCGAACCGGGCGTACCGGGGCGAGCGGTGGCCGACCATCGCGTCCAGGGTGTTGACGGCGCGGAACGCCAGCAGGCCCGGTGTGCCCGCGAGCCCGCCCCAGACCAGCGCGTTGACCACGGCGTCGGCGGTGTTCTCGGCGACCGACTCGACCACCGCGCGGGCCAGCTGGGCCTCGTCCAGGGTGCTCGGGTCGCGGCCGCACAGGTGCGGCAGCCGCTCCCGGGCCGCCGTCAGGTCGCCCGCGGCGAGCGAGCGGCCGATGGTCCGGGCCTCCCGGGTCAGCGAGGTGCCGCCGAGCACGGTCCAGGTCGCGGCGGCGGCCAGGGCGGCCCGCCCGAGCGGCCGGCGGCCGAGCAGCCGGTCGGCGGCCACGGCGCCGGCCGTGACGGTGCCCACGCAGAGCGCGGTGTAGGCGGTGCCGGTGGCGCGGTCGTCGCGCCAGATCCGCCGTTCCAGCCGGTTCGCGGCGGTGCCGAAGACGGCGACCGGGTGGCCGCGGCGAGGATCGCCGAGCCGGGTGTCGGCGAGGTATCCGGCGACTGCGCCCGCGGCGAACGCGGCGGCGCGGGTCAGCGGACGCACGGCGGGGTGCGGTGGCGGGTCGTCGCGGCCGGGGCAGGCTGCATCGCGTGGGTGTCCTCACTCAGGGTCCGCGCCCTGGATCGACGTACCGGGGGCGAGAGTCTCCTGGCTTCCGGGTCGGACGCACGCCCGGGCCTTCCAGCGGCTTCTGACGGCTCGCCGTGGCATTGTCCGGACGTGCTCCCCGGTGACAGTGGCGGGACCGCGCCGGACTCGCACCGGCTTCCTCTGCTTGCCTCCGTATGGCTGAAGGATCCCATCACGCCCCCGAACCGGGAGTCAACCGAGGTCACGGAGCGTTCGGTCACACCGCCGGTCCTCGCGCGGCCCCCGTCCCGGCCCCGCGCGGGCCCGCCCCGGAGGCTCTCGCCCCGGTGTGACGTTGCTCCCGATCTGACACGGACGGCCGTGTCCTACTGGCCACCGGCCGCCGCCGCTAGTGGACTGGGGCCAGAACACCCTCCGGCACCGGGACTTAACTGCGGGGAGCGAGTATGCGTTGGGGAATCGCGGCCACCGTGGCCGCCGCCGCCGTCGGTACGGGGGCGGCCGTGCTGGTGATCGGCCGGCGGGCGTCCGAGCGGATGGTCCACCCGGCCGTCGCGGCCCGGGCGAGGTCCGGCCCGGTGCAGGTCCTGACCCTCGGCGCGGGGCGGGTCGGCTTCACCCGCGGCCCGGAGAGCGAACGCCCCGGCCGCTGGGCCGTGGAGTGGGGAGAGGGCGGGCACGCGGTCGTCGGCGAGGTCCTGCACAGCGACGGGAAGGGCGTCACCCGCCGCCTGCTCCGGGCGGACCGGGGCACCCTCACGCCCGGTACCGAGGTCCGCTTCACCCCCCGGGTCCATCTCGGGGACCCGACCACCGCGCTCGGGATCCCGTTCACCGAGACCGCCGTCGAGGGCGAGCTGGGTGCGCTGCCCGCCTGGCGGCTGGACGGCGCGCGGGGCACCTGGGTGATCCTGGTGCACGGCCCTGGCGCCGACCGCTCCCAGGCTCTCCCGGTGCTCCCGCTGCTCCGGCGGCTGGCCCTGCCGGTGCTCGCCGTCAGCTACCGGGGCGACGCGGGTGCGCCGGCCTCCCCGGACGGCCTCGGCCACTTCGGCGAGACCGAGTGGCGCGACGTCGAGGCGGCGATCCGGCGCGCGCTGGACAGCGGCGCCGGCAAGGTCGTCCTCTACGGCTGGTCGCTCGGCGCCACCACGGCCCTGCAGACCGCGGCCCGCTCCGGCTGGGCAGGCTCGATCAGCAGCCTGATCCTGGACTCGCCGGTGCTGGACTGGCCGGCCGGCGCGCGGCGCGGTGCGGCCCGGGCCGGCTACCGGGGCGTGGCCGCCGAACTGGGCGCGCTCGCCGCCGAGGGACGCACCGGCCTGGATCTGGCCGACTTCGCGCGCCTCGCCGACGGCACCGACCTGCGCGTCCCCACCCTGGTGCTGCACGGCCCGGACGACCCGGTGGCCCCGTTCCGCGCGGCCGAGCGCCTCGCCGGGAGGCGCCCGGACGTGGTCAACCTCCAGGCCTTTCCCGGCGGTGACCACGCCGCACTCTGGAACACCGACCCGGAGCGCTACGAGGAGACCCTCCGCCGTTGGCTCACGCCCTTCCTCTGAGCGCGCCCGGCCCGGTCCACCCGGCCGCGGCGGCTCCCCGTCGCCGCGGCCGCTTCCCCTCTCCCTTTCCTCCCCGCTTCCCCTTCCCTCCCTCCCCCGGTCACGAGTGGCATGGACCCGCCACTAAGATCAAGCCAGTCGGTTTGGCCTCTGTTGCCCGATCTTGTGGAGGCCCCGCGCCCGCCGCCCGGCCCGCGCGTGCAACCGGATGTGACAGATGGCCGGTACAAGGGGAAGACTGCTCGACGTGACGTCTCGGAACCCGCGCGACCGTGATGCCCCGCTCCCGCCGACGATCGGTACCGGTGCGACGGTGACCCGTCTCCCCGGAACTGCCCACCGCCCCGCCGGCGCCAGGCCGGGGACCTCCGGCGTACCCCGCCGACGAGGCCCGGCCCCCGCACCCGGCCGCGGCCGGGTCCCCGTGCCGGAGGGCTTCCCCGCACCCGCCGAACTCGCCCCGCTGGCCCGCCGCATGCTGGTCGACGCCGTCCGGATCGCCCGTTGGGCCGGCGACCTCGACGAGGTCGACAAGCGCGGCGAGCTGCTCCCCGACGACGCCCGGGCCGCCGGCCGCGCCCTCGCCATGACGGTGGGCGCCGCGGCCAAGGCCTGGGGCCAGGCGCTGCTGGTCGGCCTGGTCGAGGCCAGGGACGGCGGCGCCGTCCCCGGCTGGCGCCTGCACGCCTGGGAGCACGACGACGAGGCGGTGGTCCGCGGCTGGTCGGCACTGTTCGACGCCTGGACCCTGCTCGCGCCGGTCCCGCCCGCCGCCCTGCGCGGCGTCTTCGCGGTGCTCGCCGGGCAGGCCGTCGACCAGGCCCCGCAACTGCTCTCCTTCCTGCACCTGGTGGACGGCCCGGTCGCCGACATGGAGCTGCTGGAGCTGCTCCGGCGCGGTCTGGACGAGCGCCGGGTCGGCGGTGGCGAGAGCACCTTCGGCCTCTCGCCCGTCCCGCACGCGGCCTCGGCGATCTCCGCGGTCCGCGGCACCTGCCGCGAGCCGCAGATCGACACCCCGGCCTCGCCCGCCGACGTGGCGGCCGTCCTCGACTGGATGCTGGACGGCCTCGCCGCCGTCGGCGCCCTGGTCCGCCGGGACAACGCCGCCGACCTGTCGCCGCTCGGACACTGGGCGGTGCGGGCCAAGCTGGAGGAGATCTGCACCGTCGCGCAGACCGCCGCCGGCCACATCGAGCAGAGCGCGCCGGAACTGCTGAGCGCCTGCGCCGACTACTCGCCGGGCCCGGCCCGCGCCGAGTACCGCGCCTGGCTGGCGGCCCGCCCGGCCGACCGGGCGGTGGCCGAGCTGCTGGAGGCGGCGCAGGGCGAGGACGCGCTGGTCCGCGGCCTGGCCTTCGAGGCGCTCCGGGTCGCCGGGTCCACCGCCGAGCAGGCCGTCCGGGCCGCCGTCGACGAGCCGGTGCTGCGCCCGTACGCGCTCCTCTGGCTCGCCGAGCGCTCGGACGAGGGGGTCTCGCCGGCCGACGTGCTGGGGGCGGAGGACGCCGCCTGGCTCTGGGTGGACACCGCCGCCGCCGTGCTGGACCACGGGGAGACGGAGCTGCTGGTCGGCCACGTCGAGGGCGCCTCGGCCGGTGACCCGGTGCGACTGTTCGCCCGGGCCCGGCAGTCCGGACACCCGCGGGCGGCCTCGGTGCTGACCGCCGTCTCCGGCGTCCACCCGGACCCGGCGGTGGCCCGCGCGGCGCGCCGTTCGGCCTTCAGCGTCCACCGCGGCGGCGCCTGAGCGGTCCGCCCGGGATCCCCCGGCGCGGCGCACGACATGACGAAGGGCCCGGATCCCTGGGGGATCCGGGCCCTTCGTCATGCGTCTCGTCGGTCGTCAGCCGATCCGGGACTCCGCGCGGCGTGCCCGCACGTCCCCGACCTTCTGGCCCACCTTGCGGCGGATGACCAGCAGCGGGGCCATCGCGGCCAGCGCGATCTGGCCGAACGCGCCGATGTGCAGCAGGTAGTCGCCGCCCTTCAGGCCGGTCGCCCAGGCCGCCAGGCAGCCGATGGAGAGCACGATCCAGCAGAGCGTCGCGGTGGCCAGCAGCCCCTGCGGCTTCGGGTACTCGATCCGGCTGACCATCAGGTACGCCACGCCGAAGATGGCGAGCAGACCGGGCAGGAACGGCGGGTCGAGCAGCACGATGGCGATCACCGTCATCGCACCCATCGGGCAGGGCATGCCCTGGAACACCCCGGGTCGCATCTTCACGGCGGAGAAGCGGGCGAGCCGCAGCACCACCGCGAGCAGCACGGTCAGCGCGATCAGCGCCGAGAGCCGGCTGTTGGAGCCCGGCGAGACCATGCCCCAGACGGCGACGAAGTAGGCCGGCGCGATGCCGAAGCTGATCAGGTCGGCCAGGTTGTCGAGTTCCGCCCCGAGGGCGGAGGAGCGCAGCTTGCGCGCCACCAGCCCGTCGAAGAGGTCGCACATCGAGCCGATCAGCAGCAGCGTCACCGCGGTGGCGGCACTGTGCTTGTCCGGCGCGGCGCCCGGGTTGGTGATGTGCGGGACGAGCACCCCGGTGGTGATCGAGTAGATCGCCAGGAAGCCGCAGACGGCGTTCCCCAGGGTCAGGAAGTCGGCGGTGGAGAGGTGCTGCGGCGAACGCGGAGCACGCAGCTCGCGGTCGCGTGCCCAGCGGCGGCGGCGCAGCGCCGTCTCCTCGTCGTCCAGGCCGACGATCGTTTCAGGATCAGTCACGGTCAAGGCGCGTCACCCCGGCTGTGGTCTTCTGGCCGACCTCGACGCCGACCTCGACGCCGGCCGGCAGGTAGGTGTCGACCCGGGAGCCGAAGCGGATCAGACCGATCCGCTCGCCCTGCTCGACCTTGGTACCGGCGTCGACGTACGGCACGATGCGACGGGCCACGGCCCCCGCGATCTGCACCATCTCGATGTCGCCGAGCTCGGTGTCGAAGTGCCAGACGACCCGCTCGTTCTGGTCGCTGTCCTTGTTGAAGGCGGGGACGAAGCCGCCGGGCACGTGCTCCACGGAGGTCACCGTGCCGGGCAGCGGTGCGCGGTTGACGTGGACGTTGAGCGGGCTCATGAAGATCGCGACGCGGGTGCGGCCGTCCGGCCACGCGTCGATGCTCTGAACCACGCCGTCGGCGGGGGAGATCACTCTGCCCGTGCCGATCTCACGCTCGGGGTCGCGGAAGAACCACAGCATGCCGGCGCCGAGCGCACAGGCGGGCACCGCCGCCAGGGCCCACGTGCCGTTGCGCCGGGTGAGGGCGGTGGTCACGGCGGCCGTGGCGAGGGTGGGGACGAACCAGGGGGTGGCTCCGCGCGCGATGGTCACGCGGGGTCGCCGACCGGCCGCCGGAGCTGCGAGGGCATCGCGGTCCGTGACGGAGGTGTGAGGGGACGGGCTGATGGGCATCGAAAACCTTTGTCGCGGGGGATCATGGCCGCTGGACGGGGGCCACCGCGGGATCGGGTAATAGAGGGACGTCTGCTGTCCCGGTGGATGCTATCGGGAGCACACGGTGGGTGGGCAACCCGCCTGCTCGTTCATGTGTCCTGCTGGAGGCGCCGGTGCGCCTCTGTGTATACGACCGTAGCTCGCCCCCGTCCGGTTCCCAAGGGACCGGGCAGAGCTGGTGACACTTGTCTCAGCAGAGTGTCCGGCAGGGCATGCCGGAGCGGCCCCGGGGCGCGTGACGGCAGTCGTACGCCCCGGGGCCGCCCCGAGGGCCGTGCCGGGCCCGGGCGGACCAGGCGCGGGACCGGTGCACGGCCCGGTGCCGGGACGGGCCCGCACGCCCGTCGACCGGCCGTCCTCGGACCGTCCGCCCGGCGTGCCGCAGGTCACGCGGCACGGGTCGGGTACGACGGAACGGGTCGGGTTCACTCCGCGATGCGGTACTCCTCCAGCAGCCGGCGCCCGACGATCATCTTCTGGATCTCCGCAGTACCTTCACCGATCAGCAGCATCGGGGCCTCCCGGTAGAGCCGCTCGATCTCGTACTCCTTGGAGAAGCCGTAGCCGCCGTGGATGCGGAAGGAGTCCTCGACGACCTCCTTGCAGTACTCGGAGGCGAGGTACTTGGCCATGCCGGCCTCCAGGTCGTTCCGCTCGCCGCCGTCCTTCTTGCGGGCGGCCATCACCATCATCTGGTGCGCGGCCTCGACCTTGGTGGCCATCTCGGCGAGCTTGAACTGGATCGCCTGGTGCTCGGCGATCTTCTTGCCGAAGGTGCTCCGCTGCTGGGCGTAGGTGATGCCCAGCTCGAAGGCGCGCCGCGCGACGCCGCAGCCGCGCGCGGCCACGTTGACCCGGCCGACCTCGACGCCGTCCATCATCTGGTAGAAGCCCTTGCCCGGGACGCCGCCGAGGACCCGGTCGGCCGGGATCCGGACGTCCTGGAGGACCAGCTCGGTGGTGTCGACGCCCTTGTAGCCCATCTTCTCGATCTTCCCGGGCACCGTGAGGCCGGGGACGGTCGGGTTCGGGCCGAATCCCGCCGTCTTCTCGATCAGGAAGGTGGTCATGTTCCGGTACGGGGTGGAGCCGCCCTCGTCGGTCTTGCAGAGCACCGCGACCAGGGTGGACGTGCCGCCGTTGGTCAGCCACATCTTCTGGCCGTTGAGGACGTAGAAGTCGCCGTCCCGGACGCCCTTGGTGGAGATCGCGGCGACGTCGGAGCCGAGGCCCGGCTCGGACATCGAGAAGGCGCCGCGGATCTCGCCGGCCGCCATCTTCGGCAGGAAGTAGTCCTTCTGCTCCTGGGTGCCGTGCGCGTTGATCATGTGCGCCACGATGAAGTGCGTGTTGACGATGCCGGAGACCGACATCCAGCCGCGGGCGATCTCCTCGACCACCAGGGCGTAGGTGAGCAGCGACTCCCCGAGGCCGCCGTACTCCTCGGGGATGGTCAGGCCGAAGAGCCCGAGCTGCTTCATGCCCTCGACGATCGCGGTCGGGTACTCGTCCTTGTGCTCCAGCTCGGTCGCGACCGGGATGATCTCCTTGTCGACGAACTCGCGCACGGTGGCGAGGATGTCCCGCTGGATCTCGGTGAGGCCGTCGGTCTGTGCGAGGCGTCCCATCGTGCGGCTCCTGTCATGCCTGAAGAAGAAGAGGGTGGGGGTACGGGGGCTCCGCGGGCGTGACTTCCGCGGAGCCCCCGTGTACCGGGTGGGGCCACGGCCGATGACGGCGGCCGGCCCGTCCGGGGTCCTTGGGGCGGGCCGTGCTCAGGCCGACGGGGTGGGGCGGCCGGGCTGCTCCCCGCCGCGCGCGGTGGTGTAGGTCGCGGTCGGGACCATCACCTTGCGGCGGAAGAGGCAGACGACCGTGCCGTCCTGCTTGTAGCCCTTGGTCTCGACGTACACGATGCCGCGGTCGTCCTTGGACTTGGACGGCCACTTGTCGAGCACGGTGGTCTCGCCGTAGATCGTGTCGCCGTGGAAGGTCGGCGCGACGTGCCGCAGCGACTCGATCTCCAGGTTGGCGATCGCCTTGCCGGAGACGTCCGGGACGGACATGCCGAGCAGCAGCGAGTAGACGTAGTTGCCCACGACGACGTTCCGGCCGAAGTCGGTGGTGTGCTCGGCGTAGTGGGCGTCCAGGTGGAGCGGGTGGTGGTTCATGGTGAGGAGGCAGAAGAGGTGGTCGTCGTACTCGGTGACCGTCTTGCCGGGCCAGTGCTTGTAGACCGCGCCGACCTCGAACTCCTCGTAGGTGCGTCCGAACTGCATGATCGATGGTTCCTTACCGGTCTCAGGCCTGCGGGGGCTCGAACTTGGAGGTGCGGCGGAAGCCCGCGGCCCGGCCCTTGCCGGCGATGACCAGCGCCATCTTGCGGCTGGCCTCGTCGATCATCTCGTCGCCGAGCATCGCCGAACCCTTGGCGCCGCCCGCCTCGGAGGTGCACCAGTCGTAGGCGTCGAGGATCAGCTCGGCGTGGTCGTAGTCCTCCTGGGAGGGCGAGAAGAGCTCGTTGGCGGCGGCGACCTGGTCCGGGTGGAGCACCCACTTGCCGTCGAAGCCGAGGGCGGCGGCGCGGCCGGCCACCTCGCGGTAGCCCTCCTGGTTGCGGATCTGGAGGTACGGGCCGTCGATCGCCTGGAGGTCGTTGGCGCGTGCGGCCATCAGGATGCGCATCAGGATGTAGTGGTAGGCGTCGGCCGGGTAGCCGGGCGGCTGCTCGCCGACCACCAGGGACTTCATGTTGATCGAGGCCATGAAGTCGGCCGGGCCGAAGATGATGGTCTCCAGCCGGGGCGAGGACTCGGCGATCGCGTCGACGTTGATCAGGCCCTTGGCGTTCTCGATCTGCGCCTCGATGCCGATCCTGCCGACCTCGAAGCCCATGGTCTTCTCGATCTGGGTGAGCAGCAGGTCGAGCGCCCTGACCTGCTCGGCGTCCTGGACCTTCGGCAGCATGATGCAGTCGAGGTTGGGGCCGGCGCCCTCGACCACGGTGATCACGTCGCGGTAGGTCCAGTGGGTGGTCCAGTCGTTGACCCGGACGACCTTGGTCTTCGTGCCCCAGTCGCCGTTGTTCAGGGCGTCGACGATGGTGTGCCGGGCGCTCTCCTTGACCAGCGGGGCGCAGGCGTCCTCCAGGTCGAGGAAGACCTGGTCGGCGTCGAGGCCCTGGGCCTTCTCCAGGAACCGCGGGTTGGAGCCGGGCACGGCCAGGCAGGAGCGGCGGGGGCGCAGACGGTGGGGGGCGGCGGGAGTGCTCATGAGGGGTGGTCGGTTCCTTCCGGGGTCAGCTGCTGGACGCGGCGGTGCAGGACGTCCAGGGCTGGAGCCTGTTGGCCAGCCGGATCTCGTCCACGATCCGGCCGATGATGGTCGTGATGCCGAAGTCCTTCGGGGTGAACACGGCGGCGATGCCGGCGGCCTTGAGGGCCTCGCCGTCCGCTGCCGGGATGATGCCACCCACGATCACCGGGACATCCTCCACCCCGGCCCGGCGGAGCCGGTGCAGGACGTCGGGCACCAGCTCGGAATGGGCACCGGAGAGGATGGACAGGCCCACGCAGTGCACGTCCTCGGCGACGGCCGCCGAGACGATCTGCTCCGGGGTGAGCCGGATGCCCTGGTAGACCACCTCGAACCCGGCGTCGCGGGCCCGGACGGCGATCTGCTCGGCGCCGTTGGAGTGCCCGTCCAGGCCGGGCTTGCCGACCAGCAGGCGCAGCTTTCCGGCGCCCAGTTCGGCGGCGGTCGCGGCGACCGCCTCGCGGACCGCGGCCAGTTCGCCGCCGGGTTCGGCGGTCACCGCGACCGGGGCGCCGCCGACGCCGGTGGGGGCGCGGTACTCGCCGAAGACCTCGCGCAGGGCGAACGCCCACTCGCCGGTGGTGACCCCGGCGCGGGCACAGACCAGGGTGGCCGGCATCAGGTTGTCGCCGGTGGCGGCGACGGTCTTGAGGTCCTCCAGGGCCCGCAGTGCCGCGGGCTCGTCGCGCTGCCCGCGCCAGGCCTCCAGGGCGTTGAGCACGGACTGCTCGGAGGCCGGGTCGACGACCATGATCGCGGTGTCGAGGTCGGCCGTGAGCGGGCTCTCCTCGGTCGTGTCGAAGCAGTTCACCCCGATGATCCGGTCCTCGCCGGACTCGATCCGGGCCCGGCGGGCGGCGTGCGAGGCGACCAGGTTGGACTTGAGGTAGCCGGACTCGACGGCCGGGATGACCCCGCCCATCTCCAGCACCTTGGCGATCTCGGCCTCGGCGCCGGCCAGCAGGTCGGCGGTCTTGGCCTCGATCACCTCGGAGCCGTTGAAGATGTCCCCGTACTCCAGCAGGTCGGACTCGTAGGCGAGCACCTGCTGGATCCGCAGCGACCACTGCTGGTCCCAGGGGCGGGGCAGGCCGAGCGCCTCGTTCCAGGCGGGCAGCTGGACGGCGCGGGCGCGGGCGTCCTTGGAGAGCGTGACGGCGAGCATCTCCAGCACGATCCGCTGGACGTTGTTCTCCGGCTGGGCCTCGGTCAGGCCGAGCGAGTTGACCTGGACGCCGTAGCGGAACCGGCGCTGCTTGGCGTCCTCGATGCCGTACCGCTCCCGGGTGACCTTCTCCCAGAGCCGGCCGAAGGCGCGCATCTTGCACATCTCCTCGACGAACCGCACGCCGGCGTTCACGAAGAAGGAGATCCGGGCGACCACCTCGCCCATCCGCTCGGCCGGCACCTGGCCGGAGTCGCGGACGGCGTCCAGCACCTCGATCGCCGTGCACATCGCGTAGGCGATCTCCTGGACGGGGGTGGCCCCGGCCTCCTGGAGGTGGTAGCTGCAGATGTTGATCGGGTTCCACTTCGGGATGTTCCCGACGGTGTAGGCGATCATGTCGGTGATCAGGCGCACCGACGGCCCGGGCGGGAAGACGTGCGTCCCGCGCGACAGGTACTCCTTGACGATGTCGTTCTGGGTGGTGCCGGTGAGCTTGGCGATGTCGGCGCCCTGCTCCTCGGCGACCACCTGGTAGAGCGCCAACAGCCACATCGCGGTGGCGTTGATCGTCATCGAGGTGTTGGTCTGTTCGAGCGGGATCCCGTCGAACAGGGCCCGCATGTCGCCGACGTGACCCACCGGCACGCCGACCCGGCCGACCTCGCCGCGGGCGAGGATGTGGTCGGAGTCGTAGCCGGTCTGGGTCGGCAGGTCGAAGGCGACGGAGAGACCGGTCTGCCCCTTGGCGAGGTTCTTCCGGTAGAGCGCGTTGGAGTCGCTCGCGGTCGAGTGGCCGGCGTACGTGCGCATCAGCCACGGCCGGTCGCGCGGCACGCGCCCGCCCGCCGCCGCCGTCGGCGCGCCCTCCGGCCCGCCCGCCCGGGCAGTCATCAGACGTTCCTGAAGCGGTTGATGGCCGGCAGGTGCTTCTCGCGCAGTTCGGCGTCGCGCACGCCCAGGCCCTCCTGCGGGGCCAGGCAGAGCACGCCGACCTTGCCCTGGTGCTTGTTCTGGTGGACGTCCAGCGAGGCCTGGCCGGTCTGGTCGAGCGAGTACACCTTGGAGACCGTCGGGTGGATCTTGCCCTTGGCCACCAGGCGGTTGGCCTCCCAGGCCTCCCGGTAGTTGGCGAAGTGCGAGCCGACGATCCGCTTGAGCGACATCCACAGGTAGCGGTTGTCGTACTGGTGCATGAAGCCGGAGGTGGAGGCGCAGGTGACGATGGTGCCGCCCTTGCGGGTGACGTACACCGAGGCGCCGAAGGTCTCGCGGCCCGGGTGCTCGAAGACGATGTCGACGTCCTCGCCGCCGGTCAGCTCGCGGATCCGCCCGCCCAGGCGCTTCCACTCGCGCGGGTCCTGGGTCTGCTCGTCCTTCCAGAACCGGTAGCCCTCGGCGGAGCGGTCGATGATCGCCTCGGCGCCCATCGCCCGGCAGATCTCGGCCTTCTGGTCGCTGGAGACCACGCAGATCGGGGTGGCGCCGCCGGCCAGGGCGTACTGGGTGGCGTACGAGCCGAGGCCGCCGCTGGCGCCCCAGATCAGCACGTTGTCGCCCTGCTTCATGCCCGCGCCGTTCCGCGAGACCAGCTGGCGGTAGGCGGTGGAGTTGACCAGGCCGGGGGAGGCGGCCTCCTCCCAGGTCAGGTGGGCCGGCTTGGGCATCAGCTGGTTGGTCTTCACCAGCGCCAGCTGGGCCAGGCCGCCGAAGTTGGTCTCGAAGCCCCAGATCCGCTGCTCCGGGTCCATCATCGTGTCGTTGTGGCCGTCGGAGGACTCCAGCTCGACCGAGAGGCAGTGCGCGACGACCTCGTCGCCGGGCTTCCAGGCGTTGACCCCGGCACCGGTGCGCAGCACCACTCCGGCGAGGTCCGAACCGAGCACGTGGTACGGCAGGTCGTGGCGCTTGGTGAGCGGCGAGAGCCGGCCGTAGCGCTCCAGGAAGCCGAAGGTGGAGACCGGCTCGAAGATCGAGCTCCACACCGTGTTGTAGTTCACGGCGCTCGCCATGACGGCGACCAGGGCCTCGCCCGGGCCCAGCTCGGGCAGCGCGACGTCGTCGAGGTGGAGTGACTTGCGAGGGTCCTTGTCGCGGCTGTCGAGGCCCGCGAACATCTGCTCCTCGTCCTTGTGGAGCGTCACCGCTCGGTAGGACTCCGGCAGCGCCAGGGCGGCGAAGTCCGCCGGGGTGCTGTCGGGGCTGAGGATCGCGTCGAGGATTTCCTTCATGGCTGCCTCCGAAGGCGTACCTGTGTGAGGGCACAGGGCGTCTGGGGGAGCCGGGCGCGGACACCGGCTTCGCTGGGTTGGGTGGTGGGTGGAACGTGGCTGGCGGGCCGGCCTGCGGGCCTGGCCTTCAGGGCGTCGTTCCCGGGGTGTGGGAACGCCGGTACGACGGCGCACCGAGGTGGGGAGCCGCGGCGCCGCGACTGGTTGGTAACAAGGTAGTGGCACCCTGTGCCACTCGTAAAGACACCGGGTGTCACGAATTTCCGGCGCGCCGCACCGGCGTTCACATGTCACTCGGCGGGCATGGGGAGGGCCCGTACCGACGTGTCGGTACGGGCCCTCAATTACCTCGTTGACCTGCGGAAACTATCGACCTCAGACCCGCCGGGCGCCTTCCAGGGCGGCTCTGATCGAGTCCACCACCACCTCCAGCGGGGCGTCGGTGCGGGCCACTGTGATGAGGACCTCACCGCCGGGGCTGGCACTCAGTGCGCTGGCGACGGCCGCCTCCGACCCCACCCCGCTGGCACCGGGTGCCACCAGGGCCCCGCGCCGGCGCGCGCCCGGCGCGTTGGACGCCCAGAAGGTCCGCCGGGTCACCTCGAACGAGTGGTCCAGCTGCGCCTCCACGTCGCCCCGGCCGCCGGCCCTCAGCCAGCGCCGCAACACGTGGTTGTGGGCCGCGACGACGGCCGCCGCCGACACCTCGGCCAGCATCGAGTCGTCCTCGCCGCCGCGCTGCCAGCCCGCCGGGATCTCCTCGCCGGGGTCGAACCGGCCCAGCAGGTACCGGGTGAACAGCCGCTCGTACCGCGCCACCACCGCGATCTCCCGCTCGCGCAGCGCGGGCACCTGACGGATCAACTGGTACCGGGCCACCGAGACCGCGGGGGTGGAGGCGTACATCCGCAGCACCTCCTTGATGCCCCGGCAGACCACGTCCAGCGGGTGCTCCTCGGGCTCGGCGCTGGCCAGCAGGTCGGCCACCCGGACCAGGGTGTCGTCGTGGTCCGGGAAGATCGCCTCCTCCTTGGACCGGAAGTAGCGGAAGAAGGTCCGCCGGGCCACCCCGGCCGCCGCCGCGATCTGGTCGACGGTGGTCTCCTCGTAGCCCTGCGAGGCGAACAGCTCCATGGCGGCGGTGGCCAGGTCCTGGCGCATCTGCTGCCGCTGCGCCGCCGCCCGGCGGCTGCCCGGGCCCCCCTCCTGCCCCGCCGGGCCGGCCGCCCGGGCGTCGCGCGGGAGGACGGACTGCTGCGGGGAGACTGCCTGAACCCGATCCATGGCCGGAACGCTACACGTCCCGGGGGCCGGAGCAGGGGGCCTTCCCCGGCGCACGGGGGCGACCGGGCCGGTCACGGCCGGTCTGGGCCAGCGGCCGGAGACGGCCCCCTGCCCCCAGGCGGACCGGTCCGGTCCGGGCGGCGGGTGCCCGGGCTGTCCGGGCTGCCCGTAGGACGGCTGTGTGGTCACCGGCGTGCGTGGTCGCGGAAGCCGCGGCCGGTCTTGCGGCCCAGACAGCCGGCCGCCACCAGGTGCTCCAGCAGCGGAGCAGCCGCCAGGCCCGGCTCGCGGAACTCCTGGTGCAGGACCTGCTCGATGGTCAGCGAGACGTCCAGGCCGACCACGTCCAGCAGCTCGAACGGGCCCATCGGGTAGCCGCAGCCCAGCTTCATCGCGGTGTCGATGTCGTCCACCGTCGCGTAGTGCTCCTGCAGCATCCGCACCGCGTCGTTCAGGTAGGGGAAGAGCAGCGCGTTCACGATGAACCCGGCCCGGTCCCCGCACTCCACCGGGTGCTTGCGCACCTCGGCGCACAGCTCCAGCACGGTCGCGGTGACGTCCGGCGCGGTCAGCACCGTGGACACCACCTCGACCAGCTTCATGGCCGGCGCCGGGTTGAAGAAGTGCATCCCGATCACGTCCTGCGGCCGGGAGGTGGCCGAGGCGCAGCTGATCACCGGCAGCGAGGAGGTGGTGGTGGCGAGCACCGCACCCGGCTTGACGATCTCGTCCAGGGTGGCGAACAGCTCGCGCTTGACCGCCAGGTCCTCGGCCACCGCCTCGACCACCAGGTCCACCTCGGCCAGCTCGCCGTACTGCCCGACCGGCGTGACCAGCGCGAGCGCCGCGTCCCGCTGCTCCGCGCTCAGCCGGCCCCGGGTCACCGAACGCTCCAGCGACCGCGCCAGCTGCGCCTTGGCCTTGTCCGCCTTCTCCTGGCTGCGGGCGGCCAGCAGCACCGGGCGGCCCGCCTTGGCGAACACCTCGGCGATGCCGGTGGCCATCGTCCCCGAACCGCAGACGCCGACCGTGCGGACCGTCCGGCCCGGCACCTTCGGCAGCGCCGGACCGTCGGCCGCGTCGACCGGCCTGGAGGAGCCGGGCGCCGCGTAGGTGTAGAAGCCGCGGCCGCTCTTGCGGCCCAGCAGGCCCGCCGAGACCAGCTGGCCGAGGATCGGCGCGGGGGCGTGCAGCCGGTCCCGGGACTGCTCGTACATGGCCTCCAGGACGGTCCGGGCGGTGTCCACGCCGATCAGGTCGAGCAGCGCCAGCGGGCCCATCGGCAGACCGCAGCCGAGCCGCATCGCGGCGTCGATGTCCTCCCGGGTGGCGTACTTGGACTCGTACATCGCGGCGGCCTGGTTCAGGTACGCGAAGAGCAGGCCGTTGACCACGAAGCCGGCCCGGTCGCCGGCGGCCACCGGCTCCTTGCCGAGGTCCCGGGCGAACCCGGCGGCGTCCTCGGCCACCTGCGGGGAGGTGAGCACGGTGCGGACCACCTCGACCAGCTTCATGGTGTGCACCGGGTTGAAGAAGTGCAGGCCGAGCACCCGCTCCGGGCGGGCCGTGGCGGCGGCGATCCGGGTCACCGAGAGCGCGGTGGTCCCGGTGGCCAGCACCGTCTCCGGCGGGCAGATCCGGTCCAGCTCGGCGAAGAGCTCCCGCTTCAGCTCCAGTTGCTCGGGCACCTCCTCGACGACCAGGTCGGCGTCGGCGGCGGCCTCCAGCGCGTGGCCCACCGAGATCAGGTCGAGCAGCGCGGTGCGCTCCTCGGGGGTGAGCCGCTCGCGGGTCACCGCGTACGCCGTGGCCTCCTGGATCCGGGCCAGTGCCCGGGCGGCCTGCTCCTCGTCGGCTTCGATGCCGATCACCCGGCGGCCGCTCCTGGCGACGGCGACCGCGACGCCGGCACCCATCGTGCCGAGGCCGACCACGGCGACCGTGGGAAAGGGACGCTCCATCTGTCCTGACTCCTTGTCATGGGAAGCCCGCGCGCGCTCCGGCGGACGCGCCGACGGAGGGGGGTCCGCGCGCGGGGGCTGGGGAGATGACGGTTGCGGCCACCGCGCAGCCGCCGGTCCGCTCCGGCGGTGCTGCGGGTGTGCCGTGGTACTCAGGCGCTCGGCGTGAAGGAAGCGACTCTGAAGCAGAGAAGAGAAAAGGAGGGAAACCCCGGCCTTCGTCCGCGATCCGCGAAAACGGCCGGTGGGTGAACACACCGTTCCGGTGCCGTCCGGTCCGCGCGGTCCCGCGCGCCGGTCGACGCCCCCGCCGGTGCGGCTCCCGAAGCCCGGCGGTGATGCGTGCCGACACTGTAACCGAGCTACTCGCCGGTAGGAAGGGGGTGGGAGCCGGTATTTCGCCGCCGGGACCGCGTCGCCGGAACGGGTGACGGAGGGGACGGACGTCCGTTCGGACCACCCGATAGGGGAATTACGCGAGGTGGTGGGGCCGGGCAGCATGGGGGCATGAGCACCGGAACCGTGACCGCGGGTCGTGGCGAGCCCGCCGCCGAGCAGGAGCCCACCGTCGAGGACGCCGGCCGGCCGGCCGGCGTCGCGCTGCCGCCGAGGGCCGACCGGGCGGAGCGCGGGGAGCGCGCCCGGGCCGCGGTCGAGCGGCTGCGGGCCGCCGACGTCGACGCGGTGGCCGTCACCTGGGTGGACAACGCCGGCATCGCGCGGGTCAAGGCCGTGCCGTTGACCGGCCTGGTGCACGCCGCGCAGTGGGGCGTCGGCACGGCGCCCTGCTTCGACGTCTTCCTGGCCGACGACACCATCGTCTCCAGCCCGCTGACCGGCGGCCCCACCGGGGACCTGCGGCTCTACCCCGACGTCGACCGGCTCGTCCCGCTCGCCGCCCAGCCCGGCTGGGCCTGGGCACCGGGTGACCGGTACACCCAGGGCGGCGCCCCGCACCCGGGCTGTCAGCGGCTCTTCGCCCGCCGGGCGGTCGCGGCGGCGGCCGAGCGCGGCCTGGGTCTGAAGGCCGGGATCGAGATCGAGTGGGTCGTCGCGCTGGCCGGCCCGCCGGAGGAGGAGCCCCGGTACCCGACGGCCGGCGCCGCGTACGGCCTGCAGCGGCTCACCGACCTCTCCGGGTACCTGCGCGAGCTGCTCCGCGCCCTCGCCGCGCAGGGGCTGACCGTGCTCCAGATCCACCCCGAGTACGCGGCCGGCCAGTTCGAGGTCTCGGTCGCCCCCGAGGGCCTGGTCGAGGCCGCCGACACCTCGGTCCTGGTCCGGCAGACCGTCCGCGCCGTCTCGGCCCGGCACGGACTGCGGGTCTCCTTCGCCCCGGTGGTCGAGGCCGGCTCGGTCGGCAACGGCGGCCACCTCCACCTCAGCCTCTGGCGGGACGGCCGCAACCTCGCCCGCGGCGGGTCGGGCCCGCACGGGCTGACCGCCGAGGCCGAGGGCTTCCTCGCCGGGGTGCTCGGCGCGCTGCCCGAGCTGCTGGTGCTCGGCTCCTCCAGCCCGGCCGGCTACCTGCGGCTGGTCCCCTCGCACTGGGCCGGTGCCTACCGGTGCTGGGGCCTGGAGAACCGGGAGGCGGCGCTCCGGCTGGTGACCGGTTCCACCGGCGAGCGCTCCACCGCCGCCAACGCCGAGATCAAGTGCTTCGACGCCACCGCCAACCCCTACCTGGCGCTCGGCGGGGTGCTCGCCGCGGGCCTCGCCGGCCTCGACCGGGGGCTCACGCTGCCGCCGGAGGTCACCGGTGACCCGGCGCAGGCCGAGCCCGGCACGGTCCCCAGGCTCCCCGCCGAACCGGCCGAGGCGCTCGCCGCCTACCGGCGGTCGGCGGTGCTCCGGGAGGCGCTCGGCGAGCCGCTGTACGAGGCGGTGCTGGCGGTCCGTCTGGCCGAGAGCGAGCAGTACGCGGGCGCCACCCCCGAGCAGCTGGTGGCGGCGACCCGCTGGCGGTACTGACGGTGCCCCCGCCGGACGTCCCCGCGCTGGTCGACCACCACTGCCACAGCGTGCTGACGGCCGAGCTCGCCGACGAGGACCTGGCGGGGCTGCTCACCGAGTCCGACCGCCCGCCCGCGCCCGGCACCTCGCCGTTCGACAGCGCGCTCGGCCTCGCCGTCCGCCGCTGGTGTCCGCCCGCGCTCGGGCTGCCCGCGCACGCCCCGGCCGAGGAGTACCTGGCCCGCCGGCGGGAGCTGGGCGCGCCGGAGGCGACACGCCGGCTGCTGGCGGCGGCCGGGCTGGAGACCTGCCTGGTCGACACCGGGCTGACCGCCGCCGCAGGCCGTCCCCTGCTGCCGCTCGACGCGTTCGCCGAGGCGGCCGGCGTCCGGGTCCGTGAGGTGGTCCGGCTGGAGCGGATCGCCGAGGCCGTCGCGGGCCCGGCGGGGGACTGGGCGCGGTCGGTGCGCGAGGCGCTGGCCGCGGCGGCGTCCGGCGCGGTCGCCGTGAAGTCCGTGCTGGCCTACCGGACCGGCCTGGAGGTGCCCGCCGAACGCCCCGGTCCGGCCGAGGTGGCGGCGGCCGCGGGGGAGCGGCTGCGGGCCGGGGGCGGCCGGCTGACCGACCGGGTGCTGCTGCACCACCTGCTCTGGACGGCGGTGGACGTCTGCGCCGACCTCGGTCTGCCGCTCCAGCTCCACACCGGCTTCGGTGATCCGGACCTCACCCTGCACCGGGCCGACCCGTCGCTGCTGGCGGGCTTCGTCCGGGCCGCCGAGCCGACGGGTGTCCCGCTGGTCCTGCTGCACGGCTACCCGTACCACCGGCAGGCCGCGTGGCTGGCGCACGTCTTCCCGCTCGTCCACACCGACCTCGGGCTGACCGCCTCCTACGTCGGCCCCCGGGTGGCGACGGTGCTCGGGGAGATGCTGGAGCTGGCGCCGTTCGGCAAGCTGCTGTTCTCCACCGACGCCTACGGCCTGCCGGAGCTGTACCTGGTCGGCGCGGCCCAGTTCCGGCACGGCCTGGGCACCCTGCTGGACGGCTGGCGGGCCGACGGCGCCTGCACCGCGGCCGACGCCGAGCGCCTCACCCGCCGGGTGGCCGCCGGCAACGCCCGACGGCTGTACGCGCTCTGAGCGGCCGGCAGGGCGTGAGGTCCGTCGCGCCGGTCCCGGACGGGCGGAGCCCGGGGCAGGGGTGACCGCGCCCGCCGCCCGGGGGGTCGACGGACATGGCTGTGCCGAGCTCTCCCGTGGTGTCGATCAGGACCCGATGGATCATGCCAGTCCGCGGCGGCCCGTGACGGTTGTTCGAACAGAATCCTTCGTCACACGGATCCGGTGCGGGCACGAAGGCCGGTTATTCACCGTATGGATTGACGAGGTGTCGCTCGCCCCGGAGCCGCAACCTTCGCAAGTGACCGAACGGTGTCGATTAGATGACTACCCCTTGCGGATTACGACACATGTTCACTAGCGTCCCGATCATTCCAGTGCACCTGCCAACCGCAGTTGCATGACGACTCGGGAGGGCCAACCCCTATGAGTGTTCCTCGGATCAGCCGGACCCGGTTCGCGGCGGTGGGCGTCGTCCTCGCCACCGCCGGCGCCCTCGCGCTGCCGGCCGGCACCGCCTTCGCCGCCGGTGCGGAGTCGACGACCGGTCCGCTGCTCAGCTACGTCGTCAACACCAAGGCCAACCACGGCCAGGTGCAGAAGGTCGAGACCGCGGTCAAGACCCTCGGCGGCTCCGTCGTGTACTCCTACGAGCAGATCGGCGTGGTGATCGCCCGCTCGACCGACACCCAGTTCGCCGCGAAGCTGCGCAAGGCCAAGGGCGTCGAGTCGGTCGGTGCCAGCCGCACCAAGGGCATCACGGCCTCCGAGGACCGGACCGCGGAGGTCGCCGCCGCGCCGACCGCCGCTCCCGCCGCCGGCGAGGAGCCCTACTGGGCCAACCAGTGGGACATGCGTCAGATCGGTGTCGACAAGGCCCACAAGCTGTCCCTGGGCAGCCGCAACGTCACCGTCGGCGTCCTGGACTCCGGCATCGACGGCACCCACGAGGACCTCGCCGCGAACGTCGACGCCTCGAAGTCGGTCTCCTGCATCGACGGCGGCAAGCCGAACACCGCCTGGGACGCCTGGCAGCCCGGCGTGGACGGCGCCCACGGCACCCACGTGGCCGGCACCATCGCCGCCGCCAAGAACGGCAAGGGCATCGAGGGCATCGCCCCGAACGTCAAGCTGGCCGCGGTCAAGGTCGTCGACGACGGCGGCTTCATCTACCCGGAGTACGCCATCTGCGGCTTCGTCTGGGCCGGTGAGCACAAGTTCGAGGTCACGAACAACAGCTACTTCGTCGACCCGTGGATGTTCAACTGCCAGGAGGACGCGGACCAGGCGGCGATCACCACCGCCGTCCGCCGCGCCGTCGAGTTCTCGCAGCGCAAGGGCGTCCTCAACGTCGCCGCGGCGGGCAACGAGAACATCGACCTCGCCCACAAGACCAAGGACGTCGCGAGCCCGGACGACACCACGCCGGCCGAGCGCCCGATCAACCAGAACTGCCTCAACCTGCCGACCGAGCTGGACGGCGTCGTGACGGTCTCCTCGGTGGGCGTCAAGGGCGACAAGTCGTACTACTCCAGCTACGGCAAGAACAAGGTCACCGTCGCCGCCCCCGGTGGCGACCGGATCTACCAGATCCCGGACACCCCGGACAAGAACGGCCGCGTGCTGTCCACCATCCCGGGTGGCGGCTACGGCTACATGCAGGGCACCTCGATGGCCTCGCCGCACGCCGCCGGTGTGCTCGCCCTGCTGGCGAGCACCTTCCCGTGGGCCAGCCCGGAGGAGCTCACCGAGCTGATCACCAACCAGGCCGAGTCGCACGCCTGCCCGTCGGGCCCGTACAACCCGGGCGGCACCGGCGTCTGGGCCGCCACCTGTGAGGGCGGCGTGGACGACAACGGCTTCTACGGCGCCGGCATCATCAACGCCGAGAAGGCGGTCCAGTGGTGGCGCTGAGCAGCTGACACGCTGATCGGCCGCTGAACCCCCGACGGGGGCGGGACACCAGTCCCGCCCCCGTTCCGCGTGTCCGCGCCCGGGCGGCGTGCCGAGCCGTCCGGCCCGGCGCGCCACCGGGCCGCTCACTCGACGTGCTGCTCCCAGGCGGTCTCCACCGAGGGCTTGCCGTGCAGGTCCGGGACGTCCTGGAGCCAGGCGGGCCGGCCGGCCCTGGTCCGGGCGGCCCGCCGCTGCTCGGTCTCGCGCAGCTGGTCGGGCGTGGCGAACCCCTCCGGCAGCCACTGCGCGGAGCGCGCGGCCCGGGCGGCCAGGTGCGCGACGTAGGCGCCGCGCAGCTCCGCCACCGAGTCGAAGCCGGGCTCGCCGGCCAGCCACTCGTCCGGGACGAGCGCCAGCACCTCCGCCAGCAGTCCGGCGGTGACCAGCGGCCCGAGCTCCTCGTCGGCGAGCCGGACGTCCGGCCGGTACCCGCCGAGGGCGTGCGCGCTCAGGTCGTACCGCTTGCCGACGGCGGACGCGGCGGCGGACCAGCGGTGGTGGAAGATCAGCGCGGCGCCGTTGTCGATCAACCAGAGGGCGCCGTGCCAGACCATCAGGTTGGGGTTGTGCACGGTCCGGTCGACGTTGCCGGTCAGCGCGTCCAGCCAGACGACCCGCCCGGCCAGGACCGGGTCGACGTCGATCATGCCGGGCCTGAAGTCGCGGGCGCCGGGCAGCAGGTCCATGCCGAGGTTGATCCCGCGACTGGACCGCAGGATGTCCTGGATCTCGGCGTCCGGTTCGCCGTCGGCGACCGCCGGGTCGAAGTCGACGAGTCGCAGCTCGGGCACCGGCAGGCCGAGCCGCCGGGCCAGCTCGCCGACGATCACCTCGGCCACCAGCGCCTTGCGGCCCTGCGCGGCCCCGGAGAACTTGACCACGTAGGTGCCCAGGTCGTCGGTCTCCACGACACCGGGGACGGAACCGCCGGCCCGCAGGGGGTCGACGTAGCGCACTGCTGTCACCTGATCGAGCACACCTGCCACCCTAATGCCCGCCCCCGGAGACCAGGGCGGCGGCCGGTGCGGCGGGGCTCCTGTGATTGGCTTGCCGGTGGCCCGGACGATCGCGCGCCACCGGGGACCACACGGACCGGACGGCCGCGGCACGCGCCGGGCGACTCCACCACACCGGACGACCTGACGAGGAGAGCACGACCATGGGACAGGTGCAGGCCACCACCGAGCGGGTCTACGACGCGGCCCCCGAGCGGGTGTACGAGGCGCTGGCCGACTACCAGGTGACCCGCCCCAAGCTGCTGCCCGAGCAGTACAGCGAGTACGAGGTCCGGGTCGGCGGCACGGGCGCGGGCACCCAGGTGCACTGGAAGCTGCAGGCCACCGAGAAGCGGATCCGCGACTGCCTGTTCACCGTCTCGGCGCCGCAGCCGGACCAGCTGGTGGAGCGGGACGCGAACTCCACCATGGTGATCACCTGGACCGTCTCGGCGGTCGGCGAGGGCCGGTCGAAGGTCACCGTCACGGCGTCCTGGCGGGGCGCGACCGGCATCGGCGGCTTCTTCGAGCGGACCTTCGCCCCGAAGGGCCTGAACCGGATCCACGACCAGGTGCTGGCCAACCTGGCCGCCGAGGTCCGCTGACGCCGACCCGACCCCTCACGACCGGTCCCGGGCCGGCCCGTCACGACCCGCCCCGGGCCGTGACGGCCCCGGGTGCGACGGCCCGGGCCTGCTGAAACCGTCCTTCGGCTCGCTCGGGATTTCGACCGGTCCGTCCACCCGTACGAGCGGAAAGCCGTACGGGTGGACGCCCGCCACGTGCGGGTGACGGCGGCCCCGCGGCACGGTGCGCCCACCCTAGGCTCGCCGCCGTGCATATGACGATCCTTCACATTTCGCAGCCCGTCGACGGCGGGGTCGCCCGCGTCGTCGTCGACCTCGTCCGGGGCCAGCGCGAGGCCGGCCACCGGGTGCTGGTCGCCTGTCCGCGCGGCGGCCGGCTGGCCGAGGAGGCCGGCGCGGTCGGCGCGCTGGTCCTGGACTGGCCGGCCCGGCGCTCGCCCGGCCCGGCCACCGCCGCCGAGGCGTGGCGGCTGCGCCGGATCGTCCGGGCGGCCGCGCCCGACATGGTCCACCTGCACAGCGCCAAGGCCGGGCTGGCCGGCCGGCTCGCGGTCCGGGGCGCCGCGCCGACCGTCTTCCAGCCGCACGCCTGGTCGTTCGCCGCCGTGGACGGCGCGCTGGCCGCCGCGACCCTGCGCTGGGAGCGGTACGCGACCCGCTGGGCGCACCGGCTGCTCTGCGTCTCGGTCCAGGAGCGGGCCGACGGTGTCGCGGCGGGCCTGCACGCCGACTGGGCGGTGGTGCCCAACGGTGTCGACGTCCGCCACTACGCACCGGCCGAGCGCCGGGCCGCCCGGGTCATGCTCGGCCTGGAGCTGGACGCCCCGCTCGCGGTCTGCGTGGGCCGGCTCTGTCGCCAGAAGGGGCAGGACGTGCTGCTCGACGCCTGGCCGGAGGTGCAGCGCCGGGTGCCGTCGGCCCGGCTGGCGCTGGTCGGCGGCGGGCCGGAGGAGGCCCGGCTGGCCGCCGTCGTCCGGGAGTCGGCCGAGCCGGCCCGGGTCCGGCTGGTCGGGGACGTCGCGGATCCGCGGCCGTGGCTCGCCGCGGCCGACCTGGTGGTGCTGCCCTCGCGCTGGGAGGGCATGGCGCTCGCCCCGCTGGAGGCGATGGCCTCCGGCCGTCCGGTGCTGCTGACCGACGTTCCGGGGGCCCGTGAATGCCTGCCGCCGGTCGAACGGAAGTCCGCCGTGGTACCGCCGGAGGACGCCGCCGCGCTCGCCACCCGAATGGCCGAAGCATTGTCCGATCCGATCGAGTGCGAGCGACGCGGCGCACGCCTGCGTGAGCACGCGGCGGCTCGCCATGATGTTCGCTCGGTGGTCGAACAGGTGGACGCGCTCTACCGGGATCTGCTGGGGGCCGGTCCTGCGGCCGGGCGCCGCCGCGCCCGTGTCCCGCAGCGGATCTGATCGTTTCACATGCCGTGAATGCCCGCCGGTCCGGCGCTGTCGTATTCGCACCCTCAGCCGGTTGTGGGTGAGGCGTGAAATCAGAAATACCTATTAATGGGCGGCTGGAATGAAATGGCAAGTCGACTTCCAGCATTCCGGCCGGCGTTCGGTATTGTCTGATTTTGCCTGCTTCATTTCGATTTCACGCCGGGAATTCGCGAGAAATCCGAAAGCCGCCAGCGGTGGCAGGTGCAGTCAGGACCGCGCCCACCGGGTCGGGACGGCCGCCCCGGGCCAACCGGTGCCGGACCGCCGTCACCCCGGGCACACAGCAGGGGAGTTCGTGCGCTGATGACCATTGACCACGACAGCGTGCCACGGCCCGGCCGGCCCCTGTCCGGCCAGCGCAGGCCCGCCACCGGGCTGCTCGACCGCCCGGCAGGGACCGCCCAGACCCGCAGCGCCCCGGCGGCCAGGCGCCGCCGCCGCCCGGTCCGCTCCCGGATCGCCCTGCCCGTCGCCCTGGTCGTCGTCGACGCCTTCGCCCTGTGCACCGCCACCGGGATCGCCAACCGCGCCCTCGACCCCGCCGTCCGGGTCGCGCCGCTGCTCGGCGTGGCCGCCCTGCTGCCGCTGCTGCTGCTCCTCAACCTGGCCGGCGGCCTGTACCGCAGCCGGCTCACCCTCTCCGTCCTCGACGAGCTGCCCGCGCTGACCGTCCGGGCCGTCGTCGCCACCGCCTTCGCCGTCACCCTGGCCGGCTGCCTCGAAGGCCACTGGCCCGACTCCGGTCCCGCCACCCCGGCCCGGCTGACCGTCCTGCTGGGTACCCAGCTGCTGCTCGCCGTCTGCGTCCGCGCGGTGCTCTACCACCTGGTCCGCCGGATCCGCCGCAGCCGCCCCAGCCCCGTGCTGGTGCTCGGCGCCGGCCGGCTCGGCCGGCGGGTCGCCGCCGCCCTCAGCGAGCGCGGCGAGTACGGGATGCGCCCGGTCGGCTTCCTCGACGCCGACCCGGCGCTGCTCGCCGGCGACACCGACCTGCCCGTCCTCGGCGGCCGTGAGGTCCTGGAGCGCGAGATCCGGCGCCACCGCGTCCACCACGTGGTCGCCACCGCCGGCGCCGCCGACGAGGCCGAGACCGCCGCCGCCCTGCGCGACGCCGCCCGGCTCGGCTGCCAGGTCTGGCTGGTCCCCGCCCTGCGCGAGTACGGATCGCTCGGCGCCGGACGGCTCGCCGGCGCCGACCACCTCTGGGGCTTCCCCTGTCTGCGCGTCGGGCGCGCGGCGATGCGCCGCCCCGGCTGGATCGCCAAGCGCACCCTGGACGTCACCGCCGCCGGGCTCGGCCTGCTGCTGCTCGCCCCCGTCCTCGTCCTCTGCGCGCTCGCGGTCCGCTTCGACACCGGCCCCGGCGTGCTCTTCCGCCAGCAGCGCACCGGCCTCGACGGACGGGTCTTCACCGTCCTCAAGTTCCGCACCCTGCGGCCCAGCAACGAGCACGAGTCCGCCACCCGCTGGAACATCTCCCAGGACCACCGGATGGGCGCCGTCGGCCGCCTGATGCGCCGCAGCTCCCTGGACGAGCTCCCGCAGCTCTGGAACGTCCTGCGCGGCGACATGAGCCTGGTCGGCCCGCGCCCCGAGCGCCCCTACTTCGTCATGCGGTTCAGCCAGGCCTACCCCGAGTACGCGGACCGCCACCGCGTCCCGGTCGGCCTCACCGGCCTCGCCCAGGTCAACGGCCTGCGCGGGGACACCTCGATCGAGGACCGGGCCCGCTTCGACAACCGCTACATCGAGAGCTGGAGCCTCTGGCAGGACGTCAAGATCCTGTGCCGCACCGCGGTCCTGATGCTCCACCCGGACGGGAGCTGACCCAGCGTGGCCCTGACCCTTGCCACACCTCCCCGCCCCGCACACCTCTTACGGCGTGCGGGGGTGCTCCTCCAGGACCGCCCCGCCCTGCTCGCCGCCGCCACCGTGCTGCTGGTCTGCGTCCCCACCGGGGAGAAGGACGTGGCCGCCGCCGTCCACGTCACCGCCGCGGACCTCGCCTCGCTCGCACTGGTCGCCCTCACCGCCGTCAACCTGCTGCGCGGCCGGACGCCCGCGATCGGCCGCGCCGACGCCGTCCGGTTCGGCGCCGTGGTCGCCGCCGCGGCCGTCGCCACCGTGGGCTCGATCGACCCGGCCACCAGCCTCACCGGCTTCGTCCGGCTCACCCAGGTCTTCGTGCTCGTCCCCGCCGCCGTGCTCTGCTCCCTGCGCGACCGCACCGACCAGCGCCTCGTCCTCGGCTCCTTCGTGGTCGCCGCGCTGGTCCAGGGCGTCGTCGGCGTCCACCAGTTCCTCACCGGGACGGGCGCCTCCTACACGGGCCGGCCGATCCGCGCCGTCGGCACCTTCGGCGCGCTGGACATCATGGCGATGTCCACCGTCGTCGCCTACGGCCTGCTCGCCGCCCTCGCCCTCGCCCTGGGCGAACGCGGCCCGGCCGGCGACCCCCGGCTCCGGCGGGCGCTGTTCACGGCCGCCGCCTTCCTGACCTTCCCGCTCGCCGTCTCCTTCAGCCGCGGCAGCTGGATCGCCACCGCCGCGGCCGCCGCCGTCCTGCTGCTGCGCGCCGACGCCCGGCTCGCCGTGCGCAGCGCCGTCCTCGGCCTGGCCGCCGCCGTCGTCCTGGTCGGCGGCCTCGGCCTCGGCGGCTCCGGTGTCACCGCCCGGATCAGCTCGATCGGCTCCGTCTCCGAGGCCCCCGACCAGTCGGTCTCCGACCGCTACGACCTGTGGGCCACCGCAGGGCGGATCTGGCAGGACCACCCGTTCTCCGGCGCCGGACCCAAGGCCTTCCAGCAACTGCGCGACAGCCACGCCCCGTTGCGGCTCTCCTCCGGCAGCGACGCCGCGGACGCCACCATCGGGTTCCAGCGCGAACCGCTGCTCTCCCCGCACAACATGTACTTCCTGGTGCTCAGCGAGCAGGGGCTGACCGGCATCGTCGCCTACGGCGTGCTCTTCCTCGGCCTCCTCCTCGGCTGCCTCCGGCACGCCCGCGGCCCGGGCCTGGCGGCGCTCGCCCTGCTCACCTGGGTCCTGGTCGACTTCCTCTACGCCGACATCGGCGGCACCACGACCGTGCTGACCTCCGTGGTCCTCGGCCTCGCCGCCCGAGCCGCCAGAGCCCCCCGCGGCGCCGGAGCCCCCCGAACCGCCGGAGCCCCCCGAACCGCCGGAGCCCCCCGCGGCGCGGGCCCGGAGGCGGCGGCCCGATGAGCACCGACCAGCCCACCGCGCTCACCCCGGCCCTGCCGGCCCCCCGGTCCGCGCCCGCCGACCCCGCCGTCGCCGACCCCGCAGCCGCCCCCCGGCGCGGCTTCCTCGCCAAGGCCTTCGGCGTCACCGCCGTCCTCAGTGCCGCCGGTTCCGCCCTCGGCCTGCTCCGCGACCTCCTGCTGGCCCGCTACTTCGGCGCCAACCAGGGCACCGACGCCTTCCTGGTCGCCTGGACCGTCCCCGAGACCGCCGCACCGCTGCTGATCGAGGACGCCATGTCCTTCCTCATGGTGCCCGCCTTCGCCCTCGCCCTGGTGCTCCGCGAGGAGAACCCCGACGGCCCCGACCCGGTCCGCCAACTGGTCCGCGCCACCCTGCCCTGGCTGCTGCTCGCGCTCTCCACGCTCTCCCTCGGCGCGGCACTCGGCGCCCCCTGGTTCGTCGACGTGCTGGCCCCGGGCCTGGCCAACCCCGGACTCGCCGTCACCTGCACCCGGATCACCGCGATCACCGTGCTGCCCTTCGGCGTGGCCGGCTACCTCGCCGCAGCCCTGCGCGCCCACCACCGCTTCACCGCCCCGGCCGGGATCTACGTCGCCTACAACGTCGGCATCCTCGGCGTCCTGCTCAGCTGCCACGCGATCTGGGGCGTCCGCTCCGCCGCCCTCGGCGTCGCCCTCGGCAGCCTGCTGATGGCGGGCCTGCTGATCGTCCCCTTCCTGCACGGGCTGCGCACCGGACCGGGCGCCCGCCCCGCCCGCGGCCGCCGCCCCCGCAGCAAGGCCCTCGTGCTGATCCCGCTCGCCCTGCTGCCGGTCGCCGCCTTCACCCTGACCCGCCAGTCCCAGGTCTTCATCGAGCGGTTCCTCGGCTCCGAGCTGCCGGCCGGCACCATCTCGCACCTCAACTACGCCGCCAAGGTCTCCCAGCTCGCCATGACCGCCGGCATCCTGATCTGCACCGTCACCTTCCCCCTGGTCGCCCGGGCGCTCGCCGCCGGCGACCTCACCGCCGCCCGCGACCGCGTCGAGAAGGACCTGGGCCAGGCCGCCGCCGTCGTCCTGCTCGGCACCGCCTTCCTGCTCGCCTGCGCGCCGTCGGTGGTCGCGCTGCTCTTCGAACGCGGCGCTTTCGGCCCCCGGGACACCTCCGCCACCGCCGCCGTCATCCGCGTCTACAGCTTCGGCCTGCCCGCGCAGGCGCTGATCGGCGTGATGATCCGCCCCTACTTCTCGCTCCGCCCGGTGGTCCGCCGGGCCGGCGACCCCAGCCCCGACGACGGCGGACGCCGGCTGCTCGACTGGTACCCGGCCGCCGCGATGGCGTTCGGCCTGGTCGTCACCGTCGTCGGCGGTCTGCTCGCCACCCCCCGGTTCGGTGCCCCGGGGCTGGCGGCCGGGAACGCGGTCGGCATCACCGCCACCGCGGCGCTCCTGCTGCACGGCCTGGTCCTGCGCGGCATCCCGCTGCGCCTGCGCCTCGTCCTCGGCGGCCACGCCCGGCTGCTGGCCTCCGCCGCCGGCGCCGTCGCGCTCGGCACCCCCGTCGCCGGCCTCACCGCCGACCCCCTGCTCTCGACCCTGTGCGGGGGCCTCACCGTGGCGCTGGTCTTCGCCGCCCTGGGCACCGTCCTCGGCGCCCGCGAGGTGCGCGGACCGGTCCGCGCCGCAGCCCGGGCCCTGGGCCCGTCACCTGTCGCCGATGAAGGGAAGCCTCCCCATGGACGCTGAACGGGGATTCGTCCGGCCGGTCCTGTCGGGCGTCCGCCGCCCCGCCGCACCCGGTGCGCCGGCCGCGGTCGGCCCGCACACCGACGCGCCGCGCCCCGACGCACCACGGCCGGGCACCCGCCGACCACCGGCACAGCTGCCGAGGAGCCGCCGCCCGATCGCCGAGGCACCCGCACCGGAGCCCTCCTCGCCGTGGATCCTGATGTACCACTCGGTGGCCGTCGAGGACGAGGACCCCTACCAGCTGACCGTCAGCCCCGAACGGTTCGCCGAACAGATCGCCTGGCTGCACCGGTGCGGCCGGCGCGGCGTCTCGGTCCGCGAGCTGATGCGGGCCAGGGCCGCCGGCCGGGACGACAAGCTGGTCGGCCTCACCTTCGACGACGGCTACGCCGACTTCGGCCGCTACGCCGTGCCGATCCTTCAGGCCTACGGCTTCACCGCCACCGCCTACGTGGTCGCCGACCTGCTGGGCCGGGCCAACGACTGGGACACCGAGGGCCCGCGCAAGAAGCTGCTCACCGTCCAGGAGGTCACCGACCTCGCCGCGGCCGGCTGGGAGATCGGTTCGCACGGCCTCGGCCACCGGGCGCTGTCCGGCCTGCCCGCCGACGTGCTCGCCGACCAGACCCGGGAGAGCCGCCGGGCCCTGGAGGAGATGGTCGGCGGTCCGGTCACCGGCTTCTGCTACCCGTACGGCGCCGTCGACCTGGCCGCCACCCACGCCGTCCGGGACGCCGGCTACGACTACGCCTGCGCGATCGCGCACTCCCCGCTCACCGGCAGGTACGCGTTGCCGCGCTGCTACGTCGGCGACCGCGACGGCGCCTGGCGGCTGCGCGCCAAGCGCGGCCGGCACCGCCTCCGCGACACCGTCACCGAACTGCGCCGTACCCGTCTCGCCGCCCGCACCCGCCCCGAGCGTCCGGACCAGGCCGAGCGCCCGGTCCGGGCCGACCGTACGGACCGTGCGGACCGCCCCGAGCCGAAGGTCCGCGCCGAGCCGAAGGTCCGCGCCGAGCCGAAGGTCCGCGCCGCCGAGGGCGACCAGCGGCCCGGGAACGACGCGGTCGCACCCGTCCGGCGGTCCGGCGAACCCGGCGGGGCCCGGACGCACCTCCCGCCCGCCGGACCCGCGGACGGTGCCGCCCGCGGGTCCGAGCGCCCCGGCGGAGAGCGGGCGGGCCACGGCAGGGCCGCCCGATGAAGGTGCTGCACATCGTCACCGGCCTCGCCTCGGGCGGCGCCGAACGCCAGCTCCAGCTGGTGCTCCGGTACCTGCCCGCGCACCAGCACTGCGAGGTCCTGGCGCTGACCAACCCCGGCACGGTCGCCGCCGCCCTGCGCGCCGAGGGCGTCACCGTGCACCACCTCGGCATGCGCGGCAACCGGGACGTCGGCGCGCTGCCCCGGCTGGCCCGCCTGATCCGGGCCGGCCGCTACGACGTGGTGCACACCCACCTCTACCGGGCCGGACTGTACGGCCGGCTGGCCGCCAGGCTGGCCGGGGTCCGGGCCGTGGTGGCCACCGAACACTCGCTGCACGCCGGGGTGATCGAGGGCCGGCCGGTCACCCGCGGCGTCAAGGGCCTCTACCTGGCCGCCGAACGGCTCGGCACCACCACCGTCGCGGTCTCCCGGCAGGTCGCCCAGACCCTGCACGGCTGGGGCGTCCCGCCGGGCCGGGTGGAGCTGATCCCCAACGGCATCGACGCCGACCGCTACCGCCGGCAGGATGCCGACCGGGCTGCCACCCGCGCCCGGCTGCGCGCCGAACTCGGCCTGCCGCCCGGGAGCTGGGTGGTCGGCGGAGTCGGCCGCCTGGTCCCCGGCAAGCGCTTCCCGGTGCTGCTGGAGGCGCTCGCCGAACTCGACGGCGCGGCCCGCCTGGTGCTGGTCGGCGAGGGTCCGGAACGCGCCGCCCTGGAGCGCCGGGCCGCCGAACTCGGCGTCCGCGACCGGCTGGTGCTCACCGGCGAGCGTGACGACGTCCCCGACCTGCTCACCGCGCTGGACGTGCTCGCCGCGCCCTCCACCGAGGAGACCTTCGGACTCGGCGTCCTGGAGGGGCTGGCGGCCGGCCTCCCGGTCCGCCACAGCGCCTGTCCGGCCCTGGACGAACTGCCGCCCAGCGCCGCCCCGCAGGCCCGCCGGATCCCGTCGGACGCCGCCGCGTACGCCACCGCGCTGGGCGAGCTGCGCCACCTCAACGACCACAGCACCGACCCGCTGCCCCGGCCCCCCGCGGTCGGCCACTACGACATCGTCCGGGTGGCCGCCGACCTCGGCGCCCTCTACGACCGCCTGGTCCCCGCCTGAGCCGGCAGCTCCCCAGTCGCCGGGCCGCCGGCCGGGCGGCCCCCGTATCCAAGGAGTCCCGATGACCGAACCGCGCCGAAGCGCCCGTCTCCTGGTCCGCCGCTGGTGGCCGCTGGCCCTCGCGGTGCCCCTGGGTGCCGCCGCCGGCGCCGGGTACGCCGTCGTCGCCCACCCCTCGTACGCCGCCGACTCCTACGTGATCGTGGTGGCGGAGAACCCGGGCGAGAGCGTCACGGCCGTCAACTTCGCCCAGGCGTACGGCCGGCTTGCCGGCCGGCCGCAGGTGCTCGCGGCAGCCGCCGCGGAGACCGGGCACAGCCGGTCCGAGCTGGAGGCCCTGGTGCACGGCACCACCTCGCCGGACGCCCCGATGATCGAGATCACCGGCACCGGGGCGGACCCGCAGGAGGCCGTCCTGACGGCCGACGCGGTGGCCCGCTCCCTGGTCGCCTTCGCCAACGGCAGCACCAAGGAGACCGGCGTCCGGCTGGTCCCGCTCGCGGCCGCCGCCGAGCCCGAGCGGCCCACCACCCCCTCCGGGCGGCTGGACGTGGCGGTCGGCGGTGCGGCGGGCGTGCTGATCGGCGCGCTGGTGATGATGACCCGCCGCCGGAGCGACAGCGCCGCCGGCCCCGCGGCCGGGGCGGCGCCCGTCCCGACCGCTCCGCGCCCGCGCACCGCCGAGCCCGGGGCGGAACCCGTGGCCGGCCACGGCCCGGAGCCCCGGCCCGAGGCCGGGACCGAGGGCACGGCCGAGGTCACGGCCGCGTCCGGGACCGGCGACACGGCGGCCCGGGCCGGAAAGCCGGACCGGGCCGGAAAGGCCGGGCCCGCCGCGGACGCGGCTCCGGCCGAGTCGGAGAACAGGACCAAGACCGTGGCCGGGAGCGGACGATGAGCACCGAGGCAGCCGCCCCGACCACGGGGCTCCCCGCCCAGGCCTGCGCACCGCGCTGGACCACCGAGCTGCGCCGCGAGGACGACGCGCTCGACACCCTCGCCGAGGAGTGGGACGACCTCGTCACCCGCTGCCGGACCGCCACCTTCTTCCAGGCCGCCGTCTGGCAGCGTTCCTGGTGGCGCAACTACGGACGCCCCGGCGCCCTGCTGGTGATCCTGGTCCGCCGTGACGGCCGGCTGGTCGGCGCGGGCGCGTTCCAGCGCCGCGGCGGCCCGCTGGGCGGCCTGACCGGCCTCGGTGACGGGCTGATCGACTTCACGGACATCCTGCTCGACGACTCCTGCGCCGACCGCGCCGCCGCCGAGTTCGCCGCCGCGCTCCCGCTCACCCGCCCCTGGCACAGCCTGGACCTGCGCGAGGTCCACCCGGAGGCCGCCGTCCAGCGGGTCTTCGCGCACTGGCGCGGCCGGCGCCGGCGGTTCACCGACTCGCTCTGCCAGTACCTGCCGGCCGTCCCGATGGAGCAGCTGCTCAAGCGGGTGCCGGGCAAGACCGCCCAGCGCAGCCGGGTCAAGCTGCGCAAGATCGCCGAATCGGGCGTGGAGGTGCGCTCGACGCCCCCGGCGGAGGTGCCGGAGGCCCTGGCCGGGCTGCTGCGGCTGCACTTCCTCCAGTGGGCCGACCGCGGGGTCACCCCGGAGCACCGCACCGAGCGGTTCGCGCGTCACCTGGACGAGTCGACCACCGGCCTGGTGGCCACCGGCCGGGCCGCCGTCCACCAGTACTGGCTGGACGGCGAGCTGGTCGCGGTCAACCTGCTGCTGCTCTGCCCGTCCTTCGGCGGCCTCTACATGTACGGCGCGCACCCGAGGCTGCGCGAGCGGCTGGACATCGCGGGCCTGCTGTTCGGCGCCGCGCTGGACGAGACGGTCGGCGCGGGCATCCCGGTGCTGGGCCTGCTGCGGGGCCAGGAGCCGTACAAGCAGCGCTGGCGGCCGGACCGGCTGCCGAACCAGCGGCTGCTGTTCGGCCCGCGCGGCCCGGCCCCGGCCGCCGCGGTCCGGTGCGGGGCCGTCCGCTCCCGGCAGGCCGCGGTGCGCGTGCTCAGCAGCCGGCTGCCGAAGCTGAAGGAGTCCCTGCTCGCCCGCCGCCGGAGCTGAACGGACACTCCGGGGGCGTCTGCCGGACACGTCCTAGCGCCGCGCGGGGGCGGCGGTCGGCGAGGCGCTCGGTGAGGGACCGGCCGACGGGCTCGGTGAGGGGCTCGCCGACGGGCTCGCCGTGGCGGACGGCTGCGCGGAGGCCGCCGCCGAGGCCGAGGCCGGGGCCGGGGTGGTGGGCGAGGCCGGGGGACCGGTCGGTGCGCCGGCCGGCGCCGGCGGTGCGGACGGCATCGTGGGCGCCGCCGGTGCCGGGGGCGCCGTCGGCACGGCCGCGGCCGGTGCCCCCGGGGAGCCGCCCATCAGCTGCCGGAACCGGGCGCTGGACCGCGGGTTGCGGTCGCACTGCCAGAAGCCGTGCGGGCAGTAGTCGGTGACCGTCTGGTAGGCGGTGTCGTGGGTGCGGATCCACTCCACCATCCGCTGCACGAACTCCGGGTTGTCGCCGTTCCGGAACAGCCCCCACTCCGGGTACGAGACCGGCTTGCCGCGCTTGGCGGCGAACTCCACCTGGTCCAGCAGCCCGTACGGCTCGTGCACGTAGTCGTCGAAGGTCGCGCCGGCCGGCTGGTCGTAGCTGTCCATGCCGATGATGTCCACCACGTCGTCGCCCGGGTAGCACTTGGTCCACGGGATCGCGTCCAGCCCGCGGTTGGGCGTGAAGTCGAAACGGAACCGCTGCCCGGGCACCGACCGCATCACGGTGACGATCCGCCGCCAGTACGTCTTCCAGGCCGCGGGGTCGGGCTTGCAGCGGTGGGTGTAGGTGACCCCGTTCATCTCCCAGCCGAGGGTGAGGACGGTGTCCGCGCCGCCGAGCGCCACCAGCCGGCGGGCCAGCTTGAGGAAGTGCCGGTCGAAGTCCCCGCGCGCGCCCTGGGCGAGCAGCTTCGCGACCTCGCCGTCCGGCACGTTCGCCTCGTTGGGGACGAGCATCGGCACGCCGAGGACGAGCGTGCGGGACGGGTCCGCCTGGCGCCACTGCGACCACATGCCGAGCACCATCGCCTCGCCCTCGACGTCGGCCCAGCCGTTGCCCGCCAGATAGGTGTGGCCGACCTGGAGGTTGGCGTTGTTGAGCCACTGCGCGTAGCGGCCGATCTGCGGGATGTACCGGTCCCAGGAGCCGACGAACGCCCCGAACGGGGGCTCGTGCTTGGGCCGCTGGACGACCGGGCGTGGTGCGGCGCCGCGCGGCGAGATGGCGTCGGAGGAGAGCGCGTGCCGTTCGGTCTGGCTCAGCGGGGTGCCGGCGGGGACGCTGGCGGTGGTGAGCAGCAGCAGGGCGGCGGCGGCCAGCGCCAGGCGGCCGAATCGCATGGTCTCTCCTCGGGCGGGGGCCTCGGTGGGGCAGGGCGGAGGGCGACGCAACGTGACGCCCCGATTGCCGACAGTAGGCCCGCCGGGCGGAGGAAAAGCCGAATGTCACCCTAAAGTGGGCGCTATTCGAACGCCGTCCGGCGGTGTGCCGTGTATCACCTCTGTAACAGTCCCGGAGGCCCGGGGAGCCCTACCCGCGCCCCGGGCCCGGGCGGGGCCCGGGGCGCCGCCGGGCCCGACGGCGCAGGTCGGTGGGCGGCGTCGGCCGGCCCGTGCGAAACCGGCCGGCGAGGTTCCGCCGTCCGGCCGTACGGAGAGGTCCGGCTGACTCGCGCGGGCGGTGAAAGGTACGCTCCGCCCGTGTCCTGGAAGTCGCGCGCCCTCAGCCCCCGATCGATCCTGCCTGCCCTGGCGGTGCTGCTGGTCCTTGTGGCGGGCGCGGCCGCGCACGCCAACAAGCCGGTTCCGTTCGGTGACCGGGTGGCCGCACCGGGCGCCTCGGACGCGAGCCCGGACGCCGTGAAGTCCCTGGACGCGGCCGACCTCGACCTGAGGGTCGGACCGGGCCTGGAGGCGTACCACAAGGCCACCGGGGAGCACGCCTGGTCGTACCAGCGGGAGGGCGCCACCGCGCTCTACCTGTCGATGGCGGGCGAGAACGCCGTGGTGGTCTGGGACGACGGCCTGGTCACCTCCGTGCGGCCCGGCGACCACGAGGTGCGCTGGCACCGCGCGGTGCCCGGCCTGGCCGACTGGCTGCGCGCCGACGGCGAGCCCGGCGCCGACAAGCGCACCGAGGAGCAGCGCAAGCAGCTCGCGACCGAGCGGGCGGCGGCCTCGCTGCGGACGGTCCAGCAGTCCGCGCCCTGGGTGGCGGTGGTCACACCCAATCTGACGATGGGCTTCCGCGACGCGGACGGGGACCTGCGCTACAACTCCAAGCCGGCCGGCAACTGCGTCTACGACCCGACCCGCACGGTGGCCAGCGACTTCGCGGTGCTGGTTCCGCGCAGCTGCTCCAACAGCAGCGGCCAGTCGGTCTCCGGCGGGATCTCCGGCTACCGGCTGGACAGCAGCGGCTGGCAGCTCAACGCCGGCCCGGGCGTCTCGATGAAGGCGCTGGACGGCCGCCGGGTGCTGATCTCGGACGGCCCGATCGTCGCTCCCAAGGTCTTCGACACCCGCGCGGCCGCGCCCGAGGCCGCCTGTGGCAGCCCGGCCGAGCCGTTCGCCGCCGTCCGCCCGGAGGGCAGCTGCGCGGCGCCGGCGGACGGGCAGCAGCCGCGGTAGCCGGCCCTCCGGGTACCCCCGGCCGGTAATCCCTCGGGGTTCGCTCGCGCGGCCCGGTAGACTTGCCGTCATGGCTGTTCTCTCCGTGCACTAGCGGGCGAGCGGCGCCGCGCCGTGCGGTCCGCCGAGCCTCCGCCGACGCCCTTCACCCGCCGTCCCGGCCCGTGCCCCGTCCGGGCGCCCGCCCACGCCCCAGGAGTAGTCCCCAGCCATGATTTCCGCCAACGCCCTTGAGCTGCGTGCCGGTGCCCGGATCCTGATCGAGTCGGCGAGCTTCAAGGTCGCCCCCGGCGACCGGATCGGCCTGGTCGGTCGCAACGGCGCCGGCAAGACCACGCTCACCAAGGTGCTGGCCGGCGAGGGCATCCCCGCCTCCGGCACGGTGACCCGCTCGGGCGAGGTCGGCTACCTGCCGCAGGACCCCCGCACCGGCGACCTCGACGTCCTCGCCAAGGACCGCATCCTCTCCGCCCGCGGCCTCGACACCGTGCTGAAGAAGATGCGCGAGAACGAGGACCGGATGGCGAACGGCAAGGGCGCCACCCAGGAGAACGCGATGAAGAAGTACGCGCGCCTGGAGACGGAGTTCCTGACCAAGGGCGGGTACGCGGCCGAGGCCGAGGCCGCCACCATCGCCGCCGCCCTGGGCCTGCCGGATCGCATCCTCAACCAGGAGCTGCACACGCTCTCCGGTGGTCAGCGCCGCCGCGTCGAGCTGGCCCGGATCCTGTTCTCCGACTCCGACGTGCTGCTGCTCGACGAGCCCACCAACCACCTCGACGCGGACTCGATCGTCTGGCTGCGGGACTTCCTGAAGACCTACAAGGGCGGCTTCATCGTCATCTCGCACGATGTCGAGCTGGTCGAGACGGTCGTCAACAAGGTCTTCTACCTGGACGCCAACCGCTCCGCGATCGACGTCTACAACATGGGCTGGAAGCAGTACCAGCAGCAGCGCGAGGACGACGAGAAGCGCCGCAGGCGCGAGCGGACCAACGCCGAGAAGAAGGCCGCGACGCTGAACGCGCAGGCGGACAAGATGCGCGCCAAGGCGACCAAGACGGTGGCCGCGCAGAACATGGCCCGCCGCGCCGAGAAGCTGCTCTCCGGCCTGGACCAGGTCCGGCAGAGCGACAAGGTCGCCAAGCTGCGGTTCCCGGACCCGGCGCCCTGCGGCAAGACCCCGATGACGGCGCGCGACCTGTCGAAGTCCTACGGCTCGCTGGAGATCTTCGCCGGCGTGGACCTGGCCATCGACCGCGGTTCGCGCGTCGTGGTGCTCGGGCTCAACGGTGCGGGCAAGACCACGCTGCTGCGGATGCTGGCCGGGGTGGAGAAGCCGGACACCGGCGAGGTGATCCCGGGCCACGGCCTGAAGGTCGGTTACTACGCCCAGGAGCACGAGACCCTGGACCCGGAGCGGACGGTGCTGGAGAACATGCGTTCCTCCGCGCCCGACACCGACCTGGTGCAGATCCGGAAGATCCTCGGCTCGTTCCTCTTCTCCGGCGACGACGTCGACAAGCCGGCCGGGGTGCTCTCCGGCGGTGAGAAGACCCGTCTCGCGCTGGCCGCGCTGGTGGTCTCCAGTGCCAACGTGCTGCTGCTCGACGAGCCCACCAACAACCTGGACCCGGCCAGCCGCGAGGAGATCCTCGGCGCGCTGCGCGAGTTCAGCGGCGCGGTCGTGCTGGTCACCCACGACGAGGGCGCGGTCGACGCGCTCCAGCCGGAGCGGATCATCCTGCTGCCGGACGGCGTGGAGGACCTCTGGAGCCCCGCCTACAACGACCTGGTCACGCTGGCCTGATCCCGCCGACCTCCCGGTGCCCGGTCGCCCGTACGGACGGCCGGGCATCCGCCTGTCCGTCTGGCCGGAACTAGACATTCCATCCACATTTTGGACCAGAAAAACTAGTCCCTTCGGCGTGTCCGGGAATGAAGAGGTCCCGCATTCCGTTTAAGGAGCTTCCGTCGGCCCGCCACTCGATCGTGGCCGGGCCGACGCTGCTGATCAGCCCTTTCTCGCCGGACGGCGGTATTCGTCCGGGGGCGTGCACTCTGCGTGAGCGCCCTTGTGCGCTCGGATCACTACCGAAGGACCGCGCATTCCCGACATGGACCTTGTCGAATGGGTGGCCAGGACGCGGTGGATGGGTGATCATGGGAATCTGACCGAGCAACGCTACGAGGAGGCACGGGTGGCCGAGACTCTGAAAAAGGGCAGCCGGGTAACCGGTGCCGCGCGTGAGAAGCTCGCGGCCGATCTCAAGAAGAAGTACGACTCCGGGGCGAGCATTCGCGCTCTCGCGGAGGAGACCGGCCGCTCGTACGGCTTCGTGCACCGGATGCTGAGCGAGTCCGGAGTGATTCTCCGGGGCCGCGGCGGTGCCACGCGGGGCAAGAACAAAGCTACTGCCGGGGCAGGTTCCTGACGCTCCGTCGGTCAACGGACGGATGACTCGGCGGCAGGGCGCCGGCCGGGGAGGCGACCGAGGGTCGTCCACTCCCCGGTCCGAGTGAACCGGCCGCCGATCGTCATATCCGCGACCGGTGCGCGGGCGGGCCGTCCGCCGCTCCGTGCTGCCCCCTGCCGTCGCTCCACCAGTTTTGTTACTCTCCGGTAGCCAAGCATCCTCGCCACCGGAGGTCCCCTCATGACCGCTCCCGCCACCGATCCGCAGACCCCGAGCCGGGAGCGGGACGGCGTCCGCCTGGAGATCGACGGCGCACTCGCCGTCGTCACCCTCTGTCAGCCCGAGCGGCGCAACGCCCAGTCGCCCGCCCTGTGGCGCGCCCTGTCCGCCGTCGGCCGCGACCTGCCCGGCACCGTCCGGGTGGTGCTGCTCCGCGCCGAGGGCGTCTCCTTCTCGGCGGGCCTCGACCGTGCGATGTTCACCCCCGAGGGCATCCCCGGCGAGCCCAGCTTCCTCCAGCTCGCCGCCGCCGAGCCCGAGGAGCTCGACGGGATCATCGCCGGTTACCAGGAGGCCTTCAGCTGGTGGCGCCGCCCCGACCTGGTCACCATCGCCGTCGTCCAGGGCCACGCGGTCGGCGCCGGCTTCCAGCTCGCCCTCGGCTGTGACCTGCGGGTGGTCGCCGACGACGTGCAGTTCTCCATGAAGGAGACCTCGCTGGGCCTCGTCCCCGACCTCGCCGGCACCAAACCGCTCACCGAACTCGTCGGTTACGCGCGGGCGCTGGAGATCTGCGCGACCGGGCGCTGGGTCGGCGCCGAGGAGGCCGCGGCGATCGGTCTGGCCAACCTGGCCGTCCCCGCGGGCGAGCTGGACGCCGCCGCCCGCGACCTCGCCGCCGCCCTGCTCGCCGCACCGCGCAACGCCGTGATCGAGACCAAGGCCCTGCTCCAGGGCGCCGGTGGCCGCTCCTACGACGAGCAGCGCTCGGCCGAACGGGCGGCCCAGGCCCGCCGTCTGCGCGACCTGGCCGGCATCGGGGACTGACCGGCCTCCCCGGCCGGCGAAGGCCCTGCCCCCCGAGGCGACCTCGGGGGGCAGGGCCTTCGCCGTACCGGCCGGTTCCGGGGGCGAGATTCGTGGCGAAATGCCAGAGTTGGAGCGATTTGCGATATAGCTGGAGCCGTACGACGGGAGATGAGCCCATGCCTGACACTCCGACGCCCGCCACCCTGCACAAGAACCCCTCCACCGGTGCCTCCACCGGTGGCTCCTCGACCGCCGGCCTCGGCGGGGCCGCCGGTGAACGCGGTCGCACCGCGCTCGCCGTCGGCGTGGTCGAGAAGATCGCCGGGATGGCGGCCCGCGAGGTGACCGGCATCCACTCCCTCGGCTCCGGGCTCGCCCGCACCTTCGCCGCGATGCGCGACCGGGTCCCCGGCGGGCGCGGCAACATCGGACGCGGCATCAAGGCGGAGGTGGGGGAGAAGCAGACCGCCATCGACATCGCGCTGGTCGTCGAGTACGGCGTCGTCATCCCCGAACTCGCCCGGCAGGTACGGGAGAACATCGTCGACGCGGTCGAGCGGATGACCGGGCTGGAAGTCGTCGAGGTCAACATCGCCGTCAACGACGTCCACCTGCCCGACGAGCCGGACATCGAGGAGGAGGAAGAGGAGCTCCCCTCCTCCGGCCAGCAGCGGCCCAAGCTGAAGTAGTCCCTGTGCGGCAGCACGCCCGGAGCGGCGGGCGGCGGAAGACGAGGTGGAACGGATGAACCTGGCCCTCATCGGCCTGGTGGTGGGAATGGCCCTCGGCTTCGCCGGCTACTTCGGCGGGTTCGCGGCGTTCCTGCTGGTGGCGGCCCTCGGGGTGGTCGGCTTCGTGGTCGGCCGCCTGCTGGAGGGCGACCTCGAACTCGGTGACCTCGGCGACCTCCTGCGCGGCCGCGACCGGCGCCGCTGATGGCGGCCCTCGTCCCGGTGCCCGCCACCCGCGAACCCGGAGCGCGCGGCCGGCTGCGCATCGCCGACCGCGTCTACGCGCGGATCGCCGCCCGGGCCGCCGGTGAGGCGCTCGCCGAGGTCCGGCCGGGCCGGAGCGGACCGGGCGGGCCGCCGAAGGTCTCCGTCACCGGCCCCGCTTCGCCCTCCGCCGCCGTCACCGTCAGGGTCGCCGTCGACCTGCCGTTCCCCGCCGACCTCGCCGCCCTCGCCCGGGCCGTCCGCGACCGGGTGGCCGCCCAGGTCGGTGCGCTGACCGGGACCCGGGTGGCCGAGGTGGTGGTCGTGGTGGAACGGCTCGTCACCGAGGGCACGGGATGACCGGGCCGGCGGAGGGGGAGCCGGGGGCGCCGCCCGTGGAGCCCGCCGTACCGGCGGAGGCTGCCGGGGCGGCGGCGTCAGGAGCGCATACGCAGTCCGGAGCGCATGAGGTGCTTGGGGGTCCTGAGGGGCCTGCGGGGCCCGCCGTGCCGGCGGAGGCCGGTGCGGCCGGGGGACCGGCTCCGGAGCCCGGGCCCGCCGCGGTCCGGGTGCCGCGGCTGCGGGCACCGCGGACCACGGCCGCCGTGGTGGTCGCGACGGTGGTCCTGGTGGCCGCGGTGGCGCTGCTCTACGACGTGGTCGCCGTCCGCACCGGGCACGCCGCCCGCCGCTGGCGTGCCGAGATCGCCGACGAACTGGCCACCCGGCACCTCGACGACACCTGGGTGCTGCTCGGAGCGGGCGCGGCCACCCTGCTCGGCGGCTGGCTGCTCTGGCTCGCCCTCGCCCCCGGCCTGAGCCGCTGGCTCCCGCTCCGCCCGGTCGGCGGCACCTCCGCGGCCATCGACCGGTCCGGCGTGACCGCGTTGCTGGTCCACCGGGCCGCCGACCTGCCGGGCGTCGAGCACCTGCGCGTGCGGACCGGCCGCCGACGGGTCCGGATCACCCTCACCGGCCCGGCCGATCCGGCCTCGGTGCAGCGGAAGCTGCGGGACGAGCTGGCGGTCGTCGGGTTGGCGAGACCGCTGCGGCTGGACGTCAGGACCCGGCGCGGGCGCCGGCGCGGGTCCGGCGGGGGAGTGCAGGGCGCCGTCGTGGAGGGTGGTGGGAGCGGGTGAGCCGGAGCACCGTCAACCGGGTGCTGGTGGGTGCGGTCGGGGTGGTCCTGCTGGTGGCCGGGCTGCTGGTCCTGGCCGGGGGCCTCGACCTGTACCGGAGGCTGGGCGTGGATCTGCCGGACCGGTGGCCGCAGGCCTCGCCGGACCGGCCGGTGATCGGTGCGCGGGCGCGGACCCGCTGGGTGGCCGAGGCCTGGTGGTGGCCTGCGGTGATCGCCGGGCTGGCCGTGGTGGTCGTCGGGACCGCCTGGTGGCTGCTCGCCCAGCTGCGGCGGAGCGGGCCGGCGACCGTGCCGGTGCCGACCCCCGGCACGCCGGGGCTGCGGCTGCGGCTGCGCACCGGAGCACTGGAGGACGCTCTGGAGACCGGCACCGTGGCGCTCCCCGAGGTCGAGCGGGTGGGTGTCCGGCTGCTGCGCGGAGCCCGGCACCCCCGGTTGCGGGCGGCCGTCCGGATGACGTCCGGCGGCGATCCGGCGGCGCTCGCCGAGCACTTCGAGACCGGCCCGCGTACCGATGCACTGGTCAGTCTCGGGCTGTCGGACCTTCCGGCCGACCTGCGGATCCGGGTGGTGCCGGCGAGGCACGAGACCGCCGCGCGGCGCGGCGGACGGCGCGACAAGCACCCGCGCGTGCTCTGACCGCCCGGCGCATCCGCCGGCCGCGCGCCGGGCGGATGCCTCCACGCGCGGCCGGCGAACGCCGTCCTACAGCCCGGGCAGTGCGCCGCCGTCGACCGGGATCATCACACCGGTGAGGTAGGAAGCGGCGGGGGAGAGCAGGAACGCGGCGACCTTCCCGAACTCCTCCGGGGTGCCGTAGCGGCCGAGCGGGATGGCGGCGCTGTGGTGGACGCGGGAGGCCTCCGCGTCGCCGCCGAGCGCGTCGAGCTCGCGCACCCGGTCGGTGTCGATCCGGGCCGGGAGCAGGCCGACCACCCGGATGCCGCGCGGACCGAGCTCGGCGGCCAGCGACTTGGCGGCCATCGCCAGGCCGGGGCGCAGACCGTTCGAGATGCCGAGACCCGGGATGGGCTGGCGGACCGAGCCGGAGAGCACGAACCCGATCACCCCGCCCTCGCCGAGCGTCGCGGCGGCGGTCCGGGCGATCCGCAGCGCGCCGAGGAACACCGACTCGAACGCGTCGCGCCAGGCCTCCTCGGGGACGGTGCCCACCGGGCCCGCCTGCGGACCGCCGACGCTGATCAGCACGCCGTCCAGCCGGCCGAACCGCTCGACGGCCTCGCGGACCAGCCGCTCGGCGGTCTCCGGGGCGGCGTTGTCGGCCACCAGCCCGTGCACCGCGTCCGCTCCGCCGCCGAGTCCGGCGAGTTCGGCGACCGCCGCGTCCACCGACTCCCGGCTCCGGCCGCTCACCAGCACCCGCGCACCGTCGGCGGCCAGCTCGCGGGCGGTCGCGAGGCCCAGGCCCCGGGTGGCGCCGGTGACCACGTACACCTTGTCCTGCAGTCCAAGATCCATGGGGCCATCCTGCCGGGTGAGGGCGGGCGGAAGGTAGTGCGGACGCGGCGGGGCCCGGGCCCGCGCCGCCCCTGGCGTTGACGTCGGCGTCAAGGTCTACCGTCGTTCCCGGCGCCCTTCGGACAGCGGCCTTCGGACGGCGGCCGGAAGGGCGAGGATGCGGTCATGCGGATCGGTGAACTGGCGAGGCGGGCGGGGACGACCACCCGGGCACTGCGGTACTACGAGCAGCTCGGGCTGCTCCCGGCCCGGCGGGCCGGCAACGGCTACCGCGCGTACGGCGAGGAGGACCTGCGGCTGCTCCGGCAGATCCGCACGCTGCAGGACTTCGGGTTCGGCCTGGAGGAGACCAGGCCGTTCGTGGAGTGCCTGCAGGCCGGTCACCCGCACGGGGACTCCTGCCCGGCCTCGCTGGAGGTCTACCGGAGGAAGCTGGCCGAACTGGACGAGTGCATCGACCGGCTCCAGGAGGTCCGTACCCAGGTGGCCGGGCAGTTCGCCCGGGCCGAGCGGGAGCGGGACGAGCTGGCGGTCGGCACCGTCGGAGAGCCGCCGCAGTGCGAATGGGCCGCGCAGCCGGCAGTCGAGTGGGAGGAGAAGTAGACCATGGTGCAGATCGCAGGGGTCGCGGAGGTCACGGACGAGACCTTCGCCGCGGAGGTCCTGGCGGCCGAGGGGCCGGTGCTGGTGGACTTCACGGCGGACTGGTGCCCGCCCTGCCGGCAGATGGTGCCGGTGCTGGCGGACATCGCGAGGGAGGAGGCGCACCGGCTGACCGTGGTCAGCCTGGACGTCGACCGCAACCCGGAGACCCAGGCCGCGTACGGGGTGCTCTCGATGCCGACGCTGATGGTGTTCAGGGGCGGGGAGCCGGTGAAGTCGGTGGTCGGTGCCCGGGCCAAGGCCCGGCTGCTCCGCGACCTCGCGGACGTCCTGTAACGGGCTCAGGCGGGCTCAGGCGGGCTCAGGCGGGGACGGCGACCGGGGCGACCTCGGCCTCGCCGGCCTCCTTGCGCCGGTCCTTGGCCTCGCGCCGCGCCATCACCCAGAACCCGACCGGGATCATCGCGGTGAACAGCCACCACTGGATCGCGTACGCCATGTGCGGGCCGATGTCGGAGTGGTTGGGCTCGGGCAGCAGCTCGGGCTCGTCGGCCGGCGCCGGCACGGTCGCGGTGAGCTCCAGGTAGCCGCCGAGGAGGGCGGCACCGGTCTCCCTGGCCTGCTGGGTGGAGCTGATCAGGTTGAACTGCCGGTCCGGCAGGCCGGCGCGGTCCTTGAGGCCGTTGCCGGCGGCCTCGTCGGCGCGCAGCCGTCCGGTCAGGGTGACCTGGCCGGACGGCGCGGCCGGGACGTCCGGGTAGGTGACGGCGGAGGTGCCGGAGGCCACCCAGCCGCGGTTGACCAGGACGGTGCCCCTGCCGCCGTCGAGCACCAGCGGGGTGATCACGAAGTAGCCGATCTTGTCACCGCTGGAGTCGGTCCGCTTGCGGACCACGAACTCGTGCTCCGGGTCGTACTGCCCGGTGGTGGTCACCGCGCGCCAGGTGAGCCCCTTGGGGACGGCGAAGCCGGGTTCCGCCGAAAGGGTCTCGTACGGGACGGGCCGGTCGGTGAGGGCCCGGGCGATCAGCTCGTTGCGGTCCACCCGCGCCTCGTGGCGGTGCAGTTGCCAGAACCCCAGCCGGATGGTGGTGGGGATCAGCAGCACGGCGACCAACAGGGTGATCAGCCAGCGCCGGGAGAGCAGAAAACGGTACACATGGGCACGGTACGCCCACCTCACAACCGGCTCACGCACCGGGGTGCGGGGCGACCTCGCGCAGGAGCTGGAGGAAGGCGTCCTCGCCGATCACCGGGGTGCCGACCTCGCGGGCCTTGCGGGCCTTGCCGCTCCAGCTGCCCGGTTCGTTGGTGACCAGCAGGCTGGTGAGCCGGCTCACCGACGAGGCGATGTGCAGGCCCGCCTCGACGGCGCGGTCCTCCAACAGCTCGCGGTCGGTGGAGGTGTCGCCGGTGAACGCCACGCGCATGCCCTGGACCAGCGGCCCGCCGTCCTCCCAGCGCCCGGGGTTCGGGTACGGGCAGGCGGGGCGCTTGCGGGCCTGGCGGTAGGCGGCACCGGTCCAGTTGCCCCGGGCGGGCGAGGCCGGCTGGTCGTCGCCGAGGTCGGTGACGGCCACGCAGGTCTGCAGCGGCAGCGGGACGCCCCCCTGACGGGCCAGGTGCAGGCTGGGCCGGAACGCCTCGGCGAGCACCCGGGCGTCGTCCAGCGCGTTGTGCGCCTGCTGCTGGAGGACGCCGAAGTGCCGGGCGAGCGACGAGAGCTTGCCGTTGGGCAGCGGCAGCCGGAGGTCGCGGGCCAGCACCATGGTGCAGATCCGCTGGTCGACCGGGGCGCGCAGGCCGGCCCGGGAGAACTCGCGGGAGATCATGTTCCAGTCGAAGAGCGCGTTGTGGGCGACCATCACCCGGCCGCGCAGCCGCTCGGCGAACTCGCCGGCGATCTCCGGGAAGGTGGGCGCGCCCACCAGCAGGTCGCTGGTGAGGCCGTGGATCCAGACCGGTCCGGGGTCGCGCTCGGGGTTCACCAGCGTGTACCAGTGGTCGGTGACGGTGCCGTCCTCGTCCAGTTGGTAGACGCCCGCCGAGATGACGCGGTCCGAGCGGCCGAGGCCGGTGGTCTCGACGTCCACCACCGCGAAGCCCTCGGCGGGGGCGGCGGAGCGCTGGGCCGGGACGGGAGCCGTCCGCGGTACCGCGCCGGGCGTCTCGGGCTGGATCGCGTACATGGTCCAACAGAATAAGGCCCGCGGGCGGTGCGCCGCCGCGATACGGGTGGGACCGGTGCCGCTCGGAATGTTGGACGGGGCGGGCCGGAATAGAGTGGGCGGAGTATTCGTCGTACACCTGGTCGAATATCTGCCGGTCGCCCGCCGCACCCCGCGGGCGCCTCTCCGAAGGACGAACCCTCATGCGCGCCACCGTGATCCACGGCCCCAGTGACATCCGGATCGAGCAGGTGCCGGACCCGGTCGTGCAGCAGCCGACCGACGCGGTGGTGCGGGTGGTGAACGCCTGCATCTGCGGCAGCGACCTGTGGGCGTACCGCGGTGTCGCGGCGCGGGTCGCCGGGCAACGGATCGGGCACGAATTTCTCGGTGTGATCGAGGAGACGGGCGCCGAGGTGCGCGACTTCGAGGTCGGCGATCTGGTGGTCGCGCCGTTCGTCTGGTCGGACGGCAGGTGTGATTTCTGTCGCGAGGGGCTGCAGACCTCCTGCCCGCACGGCGGCTTCTGGGGTCAGGTCGGCTCGGACGGCGGGCAGGGCGAGGCGGTGCGCGTCCCGTGGGCGGACGGCACGCTGGTGAAGCTGCCCAGGGAGGCCCAGGGCGACGAGAAGCTGCTGCCGGGCCTGCTGGCGCTCTCGGACGTGATGGCGACCGGGCACCACGCCGCGGTCTCCGCGCGGGTCCGGCCGGGATCCACCGTGGCGGTGGTCGGTGACGGCGCGGTGGGCCTGTGCGGCGTGCTGGCCGCGCACCGGCTCGGCGCCGGGCGGATCATCGCGCTCGGCCGGCACACCGCCCGGACCGACCTGGCCCGGCGGTTCGGGGCCACCGACGTGGTCGCGGAGCGCGGCGACGCGGCGATCGAGGCGGTCCGGGAGCTGACCGGCGGCCAGGGCGCGCACTCCGTGCTGGAGGCGGTCGGCACCGAGGAGTCGATGCGCACCGCCGTCTCGATCGCCCGGGACGGCGGCGCGGTCGGTTACGTCGGGGTGCCGCACGGCGGCAGCGCCGGCGTCGACATCGGGCAGATGTTCGGCCGAAACGTTTCGCTGAACGGCGGGGTCGCGCCGGCCCGCGCCTACATCCCCGAGCTGCTGCCGGACGTCCTCTCAGGGGCCATCGAGCCGGGCCTCGTGTTCGACCGCACGGTGGACCTGGAGGGCGTGCCGGACGGCTACCGGGCGATGGACGACCGCTCGGCGCTGAAGGTGCGGATCACGTTCTGACGCCTCCAAGTTGACGCTTTTCGAGGGGCGGCACCGCAGTCCGGTGCCGCCCTTCGGCATGTCCGGATACGTCTGTTTTCGGCCAATCGGCTAGTGCAACGGAGTGAACGTCTGGCTGATCACGGTCAACCTCTTTCGGCCCGCGCGCCACCCTCCTAGCATTGCGCGGCGCGCATCCGGACTGTGACGCCGCTCACGTCCGATCGTTCCACTGGTGCGACCACTACGCCGAAGGAGTGAGGAGTCAGAGTGGAATCGCCGCCGATCACCACCACCGCTAGGGAAACCCAACTCATCGAGGAGGGCGCGGAGTTCCGCGCCCTCCGGCGCTCGTTCCGGAACTTCGCGTTCCCGGTCACCATCGGCTTCGTCCTCTGGTACCTGCTCTACGTGCTGCTCTCCAGTTACGCCCCCGGCCTGATGGGCACCAAGGTCGTCGGGCACATCAACATCGCCCTGGTCCTCGGACTACTGCAGTTCGTCACCACTTTCGCCATCGCGGCCTGGTACGCGCGCTACGCGGACCGGAGGCTCGACCCACCTGCCGCCGCCATCCGCGAGGCGCGCGGCGCGGTGGTCCACGCCCCCCGGGAGGCCGCCGAATGACCCTGCTCGCCAGCCATACCGCGAGCGCCGTCGCGCTCGCCGACCCCCTCACCCTCGCCGCGGGCGCCACCGAGCACCGCGGTCTGACGATGACCCTGTTCGGCCTCTTCGTGCTCGCCACCCTCGGCATCACCGTCTGGGCCGGGCGGCAGACCAAGGACGCTGCCGACTTCTACGCCGGCGGCCGCAGCTTCTCCGGCTTCCAGAACGGTCTGGCCATCTCCGGCGACTACATGTCGGCCGCGTCCTTCCTCGGTATCGCCGGAGCCATCGCGCTCTTCGGCTACGACGGCTTCCTCTACTCGATCGGCTTCCTGGTCGCCTGGCTGGTCGCGCTGCTGCTGGTCGCCGAGCCGCTGCGCAACGCCGGCCGCTACACCATGGCCGACGTGCTGGCCTTCCGGATGCGCCAGCGGCCCGTCCGCACCGCCGCGGGCATCTCCACCATCGTGGTGTCGATCTTCTACCTGCTCGCCCAGATGGTCGGCGCGGGCACCCTGGTCGCCCTGCTGCTCGGCGTCAGCGGGGACAGCGCCAAGCGGTGGACGATCGTCGCCGTCGGCGCCCTGATGGTCGTCTACGTCGCCATAGGGGGCATGAAGGGCACCACCTGGGTGCAGATCGTCAAGGCCGTGCTGCTGATCGCCGGCACCGCCCTGATGACCGTCCTGGTGCTGGCCAAGTACAACTTCAACATCTCCGCACTGCTCGGCGCCGCCGCCGACGCCAGCGGCAAGGCCAACGCCTTCCTCGAACCCGGGCTGAAGTACGGCGCCACCGGGACCAGCAAACTCGACTTCATCAGCCTCGGCCTGGCGCTCGTGCTGGGCACCGCGGGCCTGCCGCACATCCTGGTCCGCTTCTACACCGTGCCCACCGCCAAGGCGGCCCGGAAGTCGGTGCTCTGGGCCATCGGGATCATCGGCGGCTTCTACCTGATGACCCTGGCGCTCGGCTTCGGCGCGGCGGCCCTGGTCGGGCCCAAGGCGATCAAGGCGGCCAACGCGGCCGGCAACACCGCGGCCCCGCAGCTCGCCGAGACGCTCGGCGGCGGCTCGGGCACCACCGGCGGGGCCGTCCTGCTGGCGGTGATCTCCGCGGTCGCCTTCGCCACCATCCTCGCCGTGGTGGCCGGCCTCACCCTGGCCTCCTCGGCCTCCTTCGCGCACGACCTCTACGCCAACGTCATCCGGCGGGGCAAGGTCACCGAGCGGGAGGAGGTCAACGCGGCCAAGTGGGCCGCCGCCGCGATCGGCGCGGTGGCGATCGTGCTGAGCCTCTTCGCGGACAAGCTCAACACCGCCGCCCTGGTCGCACTGGCCTTCGCGGTGGCCGCCTCGGCCAACCTGCCCACGCTGCTCTTCTCGCTGTTCTGGAAGCGCTTCAACACCGCGGGCGCGGTCAGCTCGGTCTACGCCGGTCTGATCAGCTCGGTGGTGCTGGTGGCGTTCTCCCCGGTCGTCTCGGGTGGCAAGAACTCGCTCTTCCCGCACTCCGACTTCCAGTGGTTCCCACTGGAGAACCCCGGCCTGGTCTCCATCCCGGTCGGCTTCCTGGCGGGCTGGATCGGCACCGTGCTCTCGCGCGAGCCGGCCGACCCGGCGAAGTACGCTGAACTGGAGGTCCGCTCGCTGACCGGACTGGGCGCCCACTGACGAACGGCCGATGGCTAAGCTGGCCCGGCCCGCCGCGACGGCGGGCCGGGCCGGTCGCTGTCCAGGGCCGCCACTCTCGGGAAGGGACTGCCGTGCTGCTCGACACCTTCGGCCGCCGCGCCGTCGACCTGCGGGTCTCCCTCACCGACCGGTGCAACCTGCGCTGCACCTACTGCATGCCGGAGGAGGGCCTGCAGTGGTTGGCCAAGCCGGAGCTGCTCACCGACGAGGAGATCGTCCGGCTGGTGACCGTCGCCGTCCGCGACCTCGGCGTCCAGGAGGTCCGCTTCACCGGCGGGGAGCCGCTGCTGCGGCCCGGCCTGGTGGCCGTCGTCGCCGCCTGCGCCGAGCTGGCGCCGCGCCCCGAGCTTTCGCTCACCACCAACGGCATCGGCCTGGCGCGGACCGCGGGGGCGCTGCGCGCCGCCGGCCTCGACCGGGTCAACGTCTCGCTCGACACGCTGGACCCGGACACCTTCCACACCCTCACCCGGCGCCGCCGCCACCAGGACGTGCTGGACGGACTGGCCGCCGCCGAGGACGCCGGGCTGACGCCGGTCAAGCTCAACGCGGTGCTGATGCGCGGGGTCAACGACCACGAGGCGCCCGAGCTGCTCGCCTGGTGCCTGGAGCGCGGCTACGAGCTGCGGTTCATCGAGCAGATGCCGCTGGACGCCCAGCACGGCTGGGACCGCTCGGCCATGGTCACCGCGGAGGAGATCCTGGACCGGCTGACCACCAGGTTCACGCTCACCCCCGAGTCGTCCGCAGGCCGGGGCGCCGCTCCCGCGGAGCGCTGGGTCGTGGACGGGGGTCCGGCCCGGGTCGGGGTGATCGCCTCGGTGACCCGCCCGTTCTGCCGCGCCTGCGACCGGACCCGGCTGACCGCCGACGGGCAGGTGCGCAACTGCCTCTTCGCGAGTGGCGAGACCGACCTGCGGACGGCGCTGCGCTCGGGGGCCGACGACGCCGAGCTGGGGGCGCTCTGGCGCCAGGCGATGTGGGGCAAGAAGGCCGGTGCCGGGATCGACGACCCGGAGTTCCACCAGCCCGACCGCCCGATGTCGGCGATCGGCGGCTAGGGTCCGGCCCTGGTCGCCGGTCGGACCGTGCCGGGCTCAGCCCTCTGCGGGGGTGCCGTCCGTGGGGGCGCCCTCTTCGGCGCTCCGGTCGGTGAAGGCGACGACCTCCTTGAGGAAGCCGCGCACGCCCAGGAACTGGGAGAGGTGCTCGCGGTGCTCCGGGCAGGCGAGCCAGGTCTTGCGGCGGTCCGGGGTGTGCAGCTTGGGGTTGTTCCAGACCAGCACCCACGCGGCGTCGGACCGGCAGCCCTTGGCGGAGCAGATCGGGGTCTGCGGCTGGGTGTCCGGGAACAGCATGGCGTCGTCCTCAGGCGGTCGGCGGGTGGGTCGTCACCGCCAGTCTGTCACGCGCCCGGAGGGGGTCCGTCCGCCGTCCGGCGGGCCTGCGGCCCCGCGGTGCGCGCGGGCATGGCGACGCCGGGCAGCCACGGGGGGAGCCGCCCGGCGTCGGTCCGTCGCTCCGACGGGGGATGCGGAGCGCGTACGCAGTATGTCACGGTCCGACCCGGGCATGGGGAGGTCTTGCATGATTAATCTGAGCTTCTTCTGAGCTTTCTGTGGAATGCAACGGTGGAAAACAGCTCAAAACGGGCAGTCAGTTCGACGTCTGTGAAGAATCGGTGGGCATGCGCTCGGCCACATCGGTACCGTGCGTCACACCGGACCCGCCCCTCCCGCCGGGGCCGAGCATCAGCGGAGTGGTCGGCGGCACGTCGAAGGTGGAGGGCAGACCCGGCGCCCGTTCCCGGCCCGCGTTGGCGATCAGCACCGCGAAGTACGGCAGCAGCACCCCGCCCGCCAGCGCCGCGACCGCCACCCAGCGCTGGACGTCCCACAGCACCACCGCGAGCAGCACGCAGACCGTGCGCAGCAGCATCGAGGCCACGTAGCGGCGCTGCCGCCCGCGGACGTCCTCGGTCAGGCTGCTGCGGGCCCCCGTGATCCGGAAGACCTCGTCGTCGCCGGCGCTCTTTCCCATGTCCAACCGCCCTCGTCCGCGCACCCGCGCGCCTCGCCGCGCGGCCTTCTCACGGTACGCCGCGGGGCGACCGGCGACGAGACCGGGTCGGACGGACACGCGCCCCTACGGCTGGGAGAGGTACTCCGGCGGCACCACGTCGGTCAGCCAGACGCCGTTGGCGCTGATCCGGAACTCGTGGCCGGCCGCCGCCATCGCGGCGGCGTCGACCTCCAGCACCACCGGACGGCCGTGCCGGGCGCCCACCCGGGTGGCCGTCCCGGTGTCGGCGGACAGGTGGACGTCCTGCCGGGCCATCGGCCGCAGGCCCTCGCGGAATATCGCGTCCAGGCTCCGGGCGGCGGTGCCGTGGAACAGCACCGCCGGGGGCGCGGCGGCGGCCAGACCGAGGTCGACCGCCACCGTGTGCCCCTGGCTGGCCCGGATCGAGAGGCCGTCCTCCGAGTAGGCGAAGCGGCGTTTGTTGTTGGTCGCCACCACGTGGTCCAGCTCGACCCGGGTGAGCCGGGTGCCCCGGGCCGCCAGGGCGGCCAGCAGGACGTCCACCCGGACCCAGCCGGCCCCGTCCAGCGTCACCCCCACCCGCTCGGGCTCGTGCCGCAGGATGCGGGACAGCATCTTGCTGGTCCTGACCGTGCGCTTCTCGTCCACGTTCCTCGTTCCCTCCCCCGGCCGGCCCGGCTACGACGCCTGGCTGACCGAACTCATGTTGAAGCCCTCGACCCGCACCGGCGGCATCGCGGTCCGGGTGAACCAGTCGCTCCACTCGCGCGGCAGGCAGCGCTCGGTGCGGCCCACCTCGGTGATCCGGCCGAGCAGTTCCACCGGCGACTCGTTGAACCGGAAGTTGTTCACCGCACCGACCACCCGGCCGTTCTCCACCAGGTAGACGCCGTCCCGGGTCAGACCGGTGAGCAGCAGCGTCGCCGGGTCCACCTCGCGGATGTACCAGAGGCAGGTGAGCAGCAGCCCCCGCTCGGTCCGGGCGATCATCTCCTCCAGGGTCGGCGCCGCCGCCTGGTCGGCCGTCTCCAGGACCAGGTTGTCGACCGCCGGGCGCAGGGCGAGCGACGTCAGGCCGGCCGAGTGGCGGCTGGTGACCAGCCCGGCCAGCTCGCCGTCCCGGATCCAGTCGGTCCTCGACAGCGGCAGGCCGTTGTCGAAGACCGAGGCGTCGCCCTCGGTGGCGTGCGCCAGCACGAACGGCGCCGCCTCCAGGCCGGGCTCGTCCGGGTCGGAGCGCAGCGTCAGCGGCAGCCCGCTGAGCTTGTCGCCGATCCGGGTGCCGCCGCCGGGCCGGGAGAAGACCGTCCGGCCCTCGAAGGCGTCCCGGCCGCCGGCGGACCAGTTCAGGTAGACCATCAGGTCGGCGACGGCGGAGGGCGGCAGCAGCGTCTCGTACCGGCCGGCCGGCAGGTCGATCCGCCGGGCGCCCCAGCCGAGCCGGGTGGTCAGCCCGGCGTGCAGGGCGGTGACGTCCACGTCGGAGAAGTCCCGGGTGGCGGCGCCGGCCCAGGCCGAGCCGGACAGGTCGGCGGTCTTGGCGTTCAGCTCGACCGTGCCGGTCGGCTGGTCGTGGCGCAGCCGCAGGCCGGTGGAGGTGCCCAGGTAGCTGGAGACCAGCTCGTGCCGGGCGAAGCCGTACAGCAGTTCGCCCTGGGCGGCGGCCCGGGCGAAGGCGGTGCCGAGGGCCGGCGCGAACTCCTCGAAGACCGCGACCGACGTCTCCGCCGGGGGCTCGGTGAAGTGCGGAGAGGCCGGCTGGTCGGCGACCGTGACCAGGGGCTGGGCGTCCTCGGCCGGCCCGGCCGCGCGGGCGGCCTCCTCGGCGGCCCGGACCAGGTCCGCCACGTCGTCGGACGTGACGGCCTCGCGGGAGACCACGCCGGAGGCGGTGCCCTCGGCGCCGGCCACCGTGGCGATCACGGTGAGCCGGCGGCCCCGGGTGACGCCGTTGGTGGTCAGCGCGTTGCCCGCCCAGCGGAGGTTGGCGGTCGACTCCTCGTCGGCGATCACCACGCAGCCGTCGGCGCGGGAGAGTCCGAGTGCCAGCTCGACGAGTTCGTGGGGCTGCATCGCGGTCATCAGTGACCCGCCTCCTGCTGGGTGTTGAGCACGTTGACGTTGCGGAACAGCGCCGAGGGGCAGCCGTGGCTGACCGCCGCGACCTGGCCCGGCTGCGCCTTGCCGCAGTTGAAGGCGCCGCCCAGCACGTAGGTCTGCGGCCCGCCGACGGCCGTCATCGAGCCCCAGAAGTCGGTGGTGGTGGCCTGGTAGGCGAAGTCCTTGACCTGGCCGGCGAGTTCGCCGTTCCGGATGGCGTAGGCGCGCTGCCCGGTGAACTGGAAGTTGTACCGCTGCATGTCGATCGACCAGGAGCGGTCCCCGACGATGTACAGGCCGTTCTCGACGCCCTCGAACAGGCCCTCGGTGGACGGGCCGTCGGCGGCCGGCCGGAGCGAGACGTTGGCCATCCGCTGGACCGGGACGTGCGCCGGCGAGTCGGCGAAGGCGCAGCCGTTGGAACGCTCGAAACCCTTCAGCTTCGCCATGCCGCGGTCGAGCTGGTAGCCGGTCAGGACGCCGTCCTTCACGAGGTCCCACGACCGGGTGGCGACACCCTCGTCGTCGAAGCCGATGGTGGACAGGCCGTGCTCGGCGGTGCGGTCGCCGGTGACGTGCATCAGCTCGGAGCCGTACTTCAGCGAGCCGAGCTTGTCGAAGGTGGCGAAGGACGTCCCGGCGTAGGCCGCCTCGTAGCCGAGCGCGCGGTCCAGTTCGGTGGCGTGGCCGATCGACTCGTGGATGGTCAGCCAGAGGTTGGACGGGTCGACGACCAGGTCGTAGCGGCCCGGCCGGACGCCCGGCGCCTTCATCTTCTCGGCCAGCAGGACCGGCAGCTCGGCCAGCTCGGCGTCCCAGTCCCAGCCGGTGCCCGTCAGGTACTCGAATCCGCGCCCGACCGGCGGGGCCAGCGTCCGCATCGAGTCGAAGGCGCCGGTGCGCTCGTCCACCGAGGTGGCCTCCAGCACCGGGTGCAGCCGGATCCGCTGCTGGGTGGTGACGGTGCCGGCGGTGTCCGCGTAGAACTTGTTCTCCTGGACGGTCAGCAGGGTGGCCTGGACGTGCGAGACGCCCCCGGCGGCCAGCAGCCGCGAGCTCCAGTCGGCCAGCAGCGCCGTCTTCTCGGCGTCCGGCACCTCGAACGGGTTCACGTCGTAGGCAGAGACCCAGGTGGCGTCCGGGTAGACCGGCTCGTCGGCCAGCTCCACCCGGTCGGTCGACCCGGCCGCACGGCTGATCCCGCCGGAGAGCCGGGCCACCGCGACGGCCTGCTCGGCGACGCCCGCCGCCGCCTCCGGGGTGAGGTCGACCCCGGCGGCGAAGCCCCAGGCGCCGTCCAGCAGCACCCGGACGGCGAAACCGAGCTGGAGGCTGTCGGAGGTGCCGGACGGCCGGGCGTCGCGCAGCCGCCACGAGGCGCTGCGGACCCGCTCCAGGCGGAAGTCGGCGTGCTCGGCGCCGAGCCGGCGCGCGCGGTCCAGGGCGGCGTCGGCGAGGGCGCGCAGCGGATAGCCGAGGAAGAGCGGGTCGACGGCGCGCGGGGCGCCGGCGCTGCTGGTCGGGGGCAGCGGAGGCAATCGGGCTCCCTGGTCGGGCGGAATGGCGGTGCGGGCACCCGGGATGCAGGGGTACCCGCACGGCATCATTTCCCGTCAAAGGGCTTTGGGCCAGCGCATTTCCCCCGTGACACGCGCAGCTCCGCGGTTCCGCTACCCGACCGCCTCCCACCAGCCGTCCAGCTCCGGCGGGTTGTCGACGTCCACGCGCTCACCGGGGCGCGGCACCGCCAGCCGTACGCCCTGCTCCTTGGCCTCGACCAGCAGCCGCTCGACCGGCTCGGCCCACGGGTGCAGGCCGAGGTTGAAGGTGCACCAGTGGACCGGCACCAGCAGGTCCGCGCCCAGCTCGCGGTGGGCGAGCACGGCGTCCTCCGGCGTCATGTGGATGTCCGCCCAGGCCGGGTCGTAGGCGCCGACCTGGACCAGCGCGGCGTCGAACGGGCCGTGCTCGGCGCCGATCCGCCCGTAGCCCTCGAAGTAGCCGGAGTCGCCGGTGTAGAAGACCTTGCGGCTCGCCCCCGCGACCACCCACGAACCCCAGAGCGTCGTGTTGCGGGTCAGACCGCGGCCGGAGAAGTGGTGGGCGGCGGTCAGCGTGAGCGCCAGCTCGCCGAGCGTGCAGGTCTCGTCCCAGTCCAGCTCGATGATCCGGTGCTCCGGCACCCCCCAGCGGCGCAGGTGGGCGCCGATGCCGAGCGGCACCGCGAACGGTGCCGACTGGCTGCGCACCAGCCGGCGGACGGTCGCCATGTCCAGGTGGTCGTAGTGGTCGTGCGAGATCAGCACCGCGTCGACCTGCGGCAGCTCCTCCAGCTCCACCGGTACCGGGTGCAGCCGGCGCGGGCCGACCTGCGTGGCGGGGGAGCAGCGCTCGCTCCAGATCGGGTCGAGCAGCACGCGGGAGCCCTCGATCTCGACCAGCGCCGAGGCGTGCCCGTACCAGGTGATCGCGACACCCTCGGCGGCCGGGCCCGCCCCGCCGGCCGGCCGGACGGTCGGCACCGGGAGGCGCGGCGTCCGGCCCTCGCGCTGGAACAGCATCCGGCGCACCGTGTCCCCGTCGAAGGACGGAGCGCCGGCCGGCCGGGCCAGCTCGGAGGGCGCGTTGTGGAAGACGCCGTCGCGGTACTGCGGCGAGTTGCGCAGCCGCTCCTCCCGCTCCCCGTCCGGCCGCCGACCGAACGCCGCCGGCAGGTCGCGCAGCGCCCAGGCGACCGCTCCCGCACCGGCCGCCAGCGCGGCCAGGGCCAGCAGTCGTCCGCGCCGGTGGGTGGTCCCCGGCTGTGCCTCGCTCATCCGCGCTCTGCCTCCGCTCGTCGCCGGGGCCTGGTCCGGCGTTGCTGTGCGGCGGCCCCGACTCGTACCGCACCACGGGGGCAACGGGTGCACCCCGCCGCCGGGTTCCCGATCCGGCACGCAGCGGACACCACAACGCCGCGCCGGCGGTCCGGCGGATCGGGCGAAAATGGCATGGGCACGGATTGTCGGATACCGACAGTTCCTTTGGTGCGGCGCTGTGGGAGCTCGATTCGCCGCCGCGCCGGGCCGACCGATAGCGTCACACCGCGTACATGATTGCGACGTACGCGGACATCACGGCGTACGCACACTACGGAGAGAGGTGGATCGTTGAGCCGCTCGGTTCTCGTCACCGGAGGTAACCGGGGCATCGGCCTCGCGATCGCCCTGGCCTTCGCCGAGGCGGGCGACAAGGTCGCCATCACCAGCCGGTCGGGCGAGGTGCCCGAGCAGCTGGCCAAGTACGACGTGCTCGCGGTTCGCTGCGACATCACCGACAGCGCCCAGGTCGACGCGGCACTGACCGAGGTCGAGGGCGCGCACGGCGCGGTCGAGGTGCTGGTCGCCAACGCCGGGATCACCCACGACACGCTGCTGCTGCGCATGTCGGAGGAGGACTTCACCTCCGTCCTGGACACCAACCTCACCGGTACGTTCCGCGTCGTCAAGCGCGCCTCCCGGCTGATGATGCGCGCCCGCAAGGGCCGCATCGTGCTGATCTCCTCGGTGGTCGGCCTCTCCGGCTCGCCGGGCCAGTCCAACTACGCCGCCTCCAAGGCCGGTCTGGTCGGCTTCGCCCGCTCGCTGGCGCGCGAGCTCGGCCCGCGCAACATCACCGTCAACGTGGTCGCCCCCGGCTTCGTGGACACCGACATGACCGCGGTGCTCAGTGACGAGCGCCGCGCGGAGATCGTCGCCGGCGTGCCCCTGGGCCGCTACGCGGCGCCCGCCGAGGTCGCTTCCACCGTGCGGTTCCTCGGTTCGGACGAGGCCGCGTACATCACCGGAGCCGTCATTCCCGTCGACGGCGGATTGGGCATGGGTCACTGACATGAGCGGAATCCTTGAGGGCAAGCGGATCCTCGTCACCGGTGTGCTGATGGAGTCTTCCATCGCGTTCCACACGGCCCGGCTGGCCCAGGAGCAGGGCGCGGAGATCATCCTCACCGCCTTCCCGCGGCCGAGCCTCACCGAGCGCATCGCCAAGAAGCTGCCCCACCCGGTGAAGGTCCTCGAACTGGACGTCTCCAGCGAGGAGCAGCTGGCCGGCATCGCCGACCAGGTCCGCGAGCACCTGCCGAGCCTGGACGGCATCGTCCACTCGATCGGGTTCGCCCCGCAGGACGCCCTCGGCGGGAACTTCCTCAACACCCCGTGGGAGTCCGTGGCGACCGCCATGCAGGTCTCGGCGTTCTCGCTGAAGTCGCTGACCATGGCGCTGCTTCCGCTGATGCAGGACGGCGGCTCGGTCGTCGGTCTGACCTTCGACGCCCAGTTCGCCTGGCCGAAGTACGACTGGATGGGCCCGGCCAAGGCCGCGCTGGAGGCCACCTCCCGCTACCTGGCCCGTGACCTCGGCCCGCGCGACATCCGCGTCAACCTGGTCTCGGCCGGTCCGATCGGCTCGATGGCCGCCAAGTCCATCCCGGGCTTCGGCGACCTGGCCGCCACCTGGGACAACCGCTCGCCGCTGAAGTGGGACGTGAGCGACCCGGAGCCGGCCGGCCGCGGCGTCGTCGCCCTGCTCTCGGACTGGTTCCCGAAGACCACCGGCGAGATCGTCCACGTGGACGGCGGACTGCACGCCATCGGCGCCTGACCACCCGCGTCCCGCGCCACCGCCCGGCTCTCCTTCGTCGAGGAAGGGGCCGGGCGGTGTGCTGTCCGCGGCGCGGCACGACTGCGGGGCGGTCGGTTCGCTCCCGAGCCGGGCGGCCACGGCGCCGGCCCGGGAGGGGGCCGGCGCGGATCGTCCGGGTGCGTCGGGGCTGCCTCACTGCTGGACGTTCCGTCCGAGGGCGATCAGCGCGTTGGTGTTGCCGCTCGTGTGGCCGGTCCCCAGCTCGGTCGAGATCAGCTCGGTCTCGTCCTCGTTCAGGTGGTTGGCCCTGCCCCAGGCGCCGGCCATCTCCTGGCTCTCGGTCAGCGAGGCGAAGTGCGCCTGGGAGTTCGCGGTGTTGCCCGCGTCCTGGGCGTCCTTCCTGACGTCCTCCACCCAGCCGCTGATCCCCGCGTCGACGAAGGCGCCGGCGACGCCTCCGACCTCGGGGACGAACCCGGTCACGGTGCCGCTCACCGAGGAGGCGAACGCGCCGGCCTTCTCGGCCCACTCCATCCGGTCGTCCTTCTCGTCCAGGACGATGTCCGACCGGATGGCGTCGAACGCCCCGAGCGCCGTCCCGATGTTCCGTGCTGGCCCCTGCCGCTCCGCCGGTCCGGCCTGCGGATCGGGCGGGACGGCGGCCAGGGCCACGGCGGCCTCGGCCCGTTCGGCGTTGTAGAGCGTGGCGTACGCCTCCGGCTCCTCGGAGGCACCGCGCATGACCCGGACGAGGTGGTCGGCGCTGCCGCCGAGGTGGCCCTCGCCGTCCTGTTCCCACGCGCCGGTGCGGCGCGCGCCGGTGTGGTGCTGACCGAGGACCGGGTGGGTGTCGGCCACGTAGTCGGACAGGGCGTTGGCCAGCGGCACGCGAAGGTCCTCGTGGACCTCGGCGCCCCTGCCGTCCGCGTCCAGCGCGTCGACGACGCCCTGCATGACCCGTGCCTGCGCCGGGGTGTGCGGGCCTCCGCGGTGGCTGCCCCCGCCGGGGGCGTCGCCGGTGGCGGCGGCCTCCAGGGCGGCGGCGAGGCCGGCCTGGTGGGTGCCCCTGTCCTGGATCGGCGGGCCGACGAGGGCGGTGGTGCAGGAGGTGGGCCAGTCGCGCTCGCGCAGCAGGTACCCGAGGCGGTCCTCGGCCCCGGGCGCCCTCGGGTCGAGGAACCGGGTGGCGGCCTCGGGGCTCCGGCCCATCAGCCCGAGCACGCCGTCCACCGGGTCGTGCACCAGGTCGGGGCGCGGGCCGTTGAACTGGTGGACCCTCCAGTGGTTGCCCCTGCGGTCGGCCGCGAGGACGTCGGTGCCGAGGTCGTCGAGGAACTGCGCGCCGTACCCGGCGGTGCCCTTCCGGAGCAGGGTGACGAGAGCCTGGTAGCCGTGGACCGGCGCCGGACCGCCGCCGAGGTGGCGGTCGTCGATGTTCCTGACGCCCGCTTCCCGCAGGCCCTCGCGGAACTCCCGGTAGAACGTGGACCCGGTGTCGCGGGTGGCGCCGGCGACGGTGTCGGCCAGGTTGGCCCGCAACCCGTCGTACTCGCCCTTGAGCCTGCCGCTCCGGTCGTTGATCCGCAGGTCCAGCTCGTCGGCGAGCAGCAGGGTGCCCTCGGCGCCGAGCGCGCCGAGCAGGGTCCGGCCGTACACGGGGTTGCCGGAGCCGGCCTTCATCAGGTTGTCGAGCTCGGCGAGCTCCTCCGGGCCGAGGGTCCTGCCGTCCTTGAGCTTCCGGGCGAGCGAGGCGGCACGCCTGCCGTCGGCCTCGTCCCCGCCGCCGACCGCCCGGCCGTTGAACTCGTTCACCAGGTCGCCGACCTTGGCGGCGCGCCGGAGTCCGCGGGCGGCCCGGGAGTCGGCGGCGGTCGCCTCCTCCAGGTAGGTCTTGATCTTCTGCGCCCAGGCGACGGCCGCTCGGTCACGCTCGCGCCGGTAGTCGGGCTCGTGGCGGTAGGCGGACCTGCCCCCCTCGTCGAGCGTGGTGACGTCGAACACGACGGCGCCGGTGCCGGTCACCTTCATGCCGTCTGCCTGGGCGTCCGTGACGGTCCGCCTGAGCTTCTGCTGCGCCGACCCGAAGTCGTCGTGCGCGTCGCCGATGATCGAGGCGACGGCCGCGGCCTCGGTCTGCGCGTCGAGGGTCTGCTGCCGGGTGTGGCCGACGTGCCGGTGGGCGGTGAGCGCGGTGTAGCCGAGCCAGAGGCCCTGGTTGCCGGTGACGGAGAGCACCTCGTTCTCCAGCCGGTGCTGGACGAGCCGGTACCTGCGGGCCATCTCGGTCCAGTCGGCGGCGGCCTTGGCCATGGCGGAGAGGTCCGCCCCGACGACGTCCTCGAAGCCGAGCACGGTCAAGCCTTTCCGGTGAACGAGGTGGCGATGCCGTGCTCGACGTCCAGGTAATTGGTGTGGGTCTGGCGCATCATCCCGGCCTCCTGGTTGAGCCGGCCGTTCAGCTGGGACACCTGCTCGTGCCACTCCCGGAGTGCTCCGCGCAACGCGGCGGCGGTGTCCCACCCGCTCAGCCCCGCCGCGGCCGCTCCGGTCGCCTCGTCGGCGGTCCTCCCGGCCGCGGTGCTGTCGCCGGCGATGCCGTCGAGCGCGGTGGCCGCCCGGTCGATCGCCGCCGTGGACACCTTCGTCGGCGTTCCGCCGCCCGGGCCCTGGCCCTGGCCCGACTTCAGGTCCGGATCCGCCATCGCTGCTCCCCGTCGTGCCCGCACCCGGGTCGCAACCCGGCCGTCTACGAAGTGTGACGGGACGTTAGCACGCCGAAACCCCCCTCCCGCCGGGTTCGCGGGCCGTTCCGGGGGCGTTCCGGCCGGGGTCCGGACCGGCTGGGTCCGTGCGGGTCAGGGCCGGCCGTCGGTGCAGGTGCCGATGGCGCGGCCGGCCTCGTGGGAGGCGCGCCGGGGGTCGCGGGCGCGGATGGCGTCGACGATCTTGTCGTGGCCGAGGTAGCGCTCGGCGATGAGCTCGGGGCCAACGTCGTGGCGCAGGTGGGCGCGGGTGACCTCGCCGAGGTCGGCGTAGACGGCGGCGAGGACGTCGTTGTGCGCGGCGGCGACGACGGCCTGGTGGAAGGCGGCGTCGGCCTGGATGAAGTCCTCGGCGTCGCCGGAGCGCCAGGCGTCCTCGCGGCGTGCCAGGGCGGCGTCGAGGAGGGCGAGGTCGCGGTCGGTGCGGCGGTCGGCGGCGAGGCCGGCGGCGGAGGTCTCCAGGGTGACGCGCAGTTCCGCGACGTGGGCCTGGTCGGCGTCGGCGAAGCGGCGGTGCATGACGCCGGCCAGTTCGCTGGTGGCGAGGACGTAGGTGCCGGAGCCCTGGCGGATGTCGAGCAACCCGTTGTGGGCGAGGGCGCGGACGGCCTCGCGGACGGTGTTCCGCGCCACACCCAGCTGCTCGACGAGGGCGGCCTCGGTGGGGATGCGGGAGCCGACGGGCCACTCGCCGGAGGTGATCTGGGCGCGCAGCTGGGCGATCACCTGGTCGGACAGCGGGGTGCGCCTCGGCGAGGACAGCGCCACGGGGGACTCCTTGGGGTCGAGTGGGTCGGGCCATCATGCCAACTCAAGGATGCGCTAATTCATCCCATCATTCTATGATGGCCGGCATGTCGTCCGCAGCAGACACCGCAGCCTCGCCCGATACCGATACCGATACCGACGCTGGTCCCGGTGCCGGTACCGGGACCCGACCGCAGACCGAGCGGCCCGCCCCGCCCCGCCGCAGCCACCTCGGCTGGCTCTTCGCCGTCGCGATCGCCGCCGCGGCCTTCAACCTCCGCCCGGTGGTCACCAGCCTCGGGCCGCTGCTCGACCAGGTCCGGGCCGACCTCGGGATGAACCCCACCGTGGCCGGGCTGCTCACCGCCGTGCCCTCGCTCTGCTTCGCCCTCTTCGGCTTCGCCGCGCCCGGCCTCGCGCGCCGGCTCGGCCCGATCGCGGTGGTCACGGCCGGGCTCGGGGCGATCACCGCGGGCGTGCTGGCCCGTTCCTTCGCCGGTGGCACGGCCGTCTTCCTGCTGCTCACCGCGCTGGCGCTGGCCGGTGTCGCGGTCGCCAACGTGCTGATCCCGGTGGTGATCAAGCGGTACTTCCCGGAGAAGGTCGGGCCGATGATCGGCCTGTACTCGATGGCACTGTCGGCCGGCACCGCGCTCGCCGCCGCCGTCACCGTGCCGCTGACCGGCGCGCTCGGCGGGGACTGGCGGTTCGGCCTGGGCGTCTGGGCCGCGCTCGGTGCGGTCGCCCTGCTGCTCTGGCTGCCCGTCCTGCTGTCCCGGCGGCGCGAGAGCGGTGGGCAGGCCAACGGCCGGGGGGCCGGGAAGCTGCCGATCACCCGCAGCCGGACCGCGTGGGCGCTGGCCTGCTTCTTCGGCTTCCAGGCCACCGGCGCGTACGTGGTGATGGGCTGGCTGCCGAAGATCTTCCAGGACGCCGGCGTCTCCGAGGGCACGTCGGGCGTGCTGCTGGCGCTGACCATGGTGATCGGCGTGCCGGTCTCCTTCGTCCTGCCCAACCTGGCCGCCCGCCGGGGCGACCAGCGGCTCTTCGTGGTGGTCCTGGCCTCCTGCGGCATCGCCGGGTACTCCGGGCTCGCGCTGGCCCCGTCCACCGCGCCGTGGGCGTGGGCGATCCTGGTGGGCCTCTCCAACTGCGCGTTCCCGCTGGTGCTGACCATGATCGGCCTGCGCGCCCGGACGGCCGGCGGCGTGGCCCAGCTCTCGGCCTTCGCCCAGGGCGTCGGCTACCTGATCTCGATCCCGGGGCCGATCCTGATCGGCCGCCTCTACGAGGCCACCGGCGAGTGGTACCTGCCGCTGGGCTTCCTGGCGGTGCTGCTGGTGCCGCAGATGCTGTTCGGCCTGCGGGCGGCGCGGGCCCGGTACATCGAGGACGAGGCGGTCCTGCCGGCGGCGGCGGGGGCCTGAGGCCGCGCCGCGCGGCCGGGACGGGACGGGCGCGGGCCCCGGTCCGATCCCGGTCCGGCCCCGTCACCGGCCCGGGGCCGGTGACGGGCGGGGACGACCGGGGTGGGAGAATCCGGTCATGCCCGTACTCGACCCGAACCCCACCGACGGCCACAAGAAGCTGGGCCAGCTCGCCGCCGCGATCGGCGGCATCGTCGTGCTCCTGGTGATCGTGGCGATCATCGCCCGGAACCTGGGCTGAACCCCGCACCCACGTCCGGGTGAACACGCAGGACGGCACTCCCACTCCGGAGAGTGGTGGCATCGGGCAGCACCGCGCTCCCGGGCGGCTTTTCTGCCAAGCTTGCTGGGTATGAGCGCCGACACGCCCCGCAGGATCATCGTTCTCCGCCACGCCAAGGCCGACTGGCCGAACGGCGTCGACGACCACGAGCGGCCGCTGGCCGATCGGGGCCGACACCAGGCACCGGAGGCCGGACGCTGGCTCGCCGACTCCGCCCTCAACCCCGACTACGTGCTCTGCTCCACCGCCCTGCGCACCCGTGAGACGTGGAAGCTCGCCGCCCACGAGCTGCCCAAGCGCTCCCGCAAGACGGTGTACGAGGACCGGGTGTACGAGGCCAGCCCCGGCGAGATCATCGCCGTCCTCCAGGAGACCCCGGACGACCACGCCGACCTCGTCCTGGTCGGCCACAACCCGGGTGTGCTCGGTCTGACCCAGGTCCTGGCCGGCGACGAGGGGGACCGCGAGGCGCTGGAGCGGCTGCGGCTCGGGGGCTTCCCCACCGCGGGCGTCGCGGTGCTCAGCTTCAGCGGCTCGTGGAAGAACGTCGAGCCGGGCGTCGCCGCACTGGTCTCGTACTTCACGCCGCAGGAGTGAGCCGGGACGCCGGTGCGGCCGTGCGACGGACGCGCACGGCGGACGGACAGCTGATGCGTCGCTGACGGACGGCCGACGCACAAGGGGGCGCGCGGATCTGGTCCGCGCGCCCCTCGTCGTTCTCCGTGCCGGGTACGGGCTACTCGGCCGGCTGGCCGTCCAGCACGTCGGCCGCCTCGACCTCCTCGCGGGTGATCCCGAGCAGGTACAGCACGGTGTCCAGGAACGGCACGTTCACCGCGGTGTCCGCGGCCTCCCGCACCACCGGCTTGGCGTTGAACGCCACGCCCAGCCCGGCCGCGTTCAGCATGTCCAGGTCGTTGGCGCCGTCGCCGATCGCCACCGTCTGCTCCAGCGGCACCTTGGCCTGCTCGGCGAACCTGGCCAGCCAGCGCGCCTTGCCCGCCCGGTCGACGATGTCGCCCACCACCCGGCCGGTGAACTTGCCGTCCTTCTCCTCCAGGGTGTTGGCCGCCGCGTAGTCCAGCCCCAGCTGCTCCACCAGGTGGTCGGTGACCTGGGTGAACCCGCCGGAGACCACCGCGACCTGGTATCCCAGCCGCTGAAGCGTCCGGATCAGCGTGCGCGCCCCCGGCGTGAACCGGACCTCCGCGCGCACCTTCTCCGTCACCCCGGCGTCCAGGCCGGCCAGGAGCGCCACGCGGGCGCGCAGCGACTCCGCGAAGTCCAGCTCGCCGCGCATCGCCGCCGCGGTCACCTCGGCGACCTCCTGCTCGCAGCCCGCGTGGGCGGCGAACAGCTCGATCACCTCGTCCTGGATCAGGGTCGAGTCGACGTCCATGACCACCAGCCGCTTGGCCCGCCGCTCCAGCCCGGACGCCACCACCGCGACGTCCACCCGCTGGGTGGCCGCCTCCTGCGCCAGCTCGGCGCGCAGCCGGTCGGTGGCCACACCCGAGACGGTCAGCTCGACGGCGGTCACCGGGTACTTGGCGAGCCGGAAGACACGGTCGATGTTGCCGTCGGCGGCGGTGATCCGGGAGGTGAGCGCGGCGACGGCGGCGGCGGTCAGCGGGTGGCCGAGGACGGTGACGTGCGAGCGGCCCTCGCGGCGCGGCCGGTTGTCGCCGATGCCGGAGAGGATCTCGGCCTGGAGCTTCTGCTCCTCGGCCCAGCGGTGCACGACGGACCGCAGCCCGCCCTCGGCGCCGGGGGCGCCGGGAGGAGTGACCAGGGCGCAGAGCGTTATCCGGCCACGGGTCACCACCTGCTCGATGTCGATGACGTCGACGCCGAACCCGGCCAGGGTGGCGAAGAGGCCGGCGGTGATGCCGGGGCGGTCCTTGCCGAACACCTTGACGAGCAGGGTGCGCTCGTCCTCGGTCCGGGGCTGCGGGGCGGGGAACGGCTCTGCGGCCAAGGGCGATGCGTTCATGGTGCCTCCCACGCTACCCGCCGCCCGACGGGGCCACGGCACCCGTCCGCGTCGTGGACGCACCGGGACGCACCGGGCGGCGCCGGGCGCGCGCCCGTGGACATGCGGTGGACGTGCCGCGTGTGCGCCGCGTACGCGCCGTGGACGCACGGTTCGGGGGCCGTCCGCGAATCGTTGCCGCCTGGTCACAGTCACCGGGGGTGACTTTCACGGACGACCGGGGGGCTGGAATGATTCCCCCGTCAGATTGACGATCATTTCGCCCCGGGACGGGGCGCACCATCGGGGGAACCGAGAGAGCGGGGCAGGCGAGCAGTGCCGCAACTCGTCATCGAGATCAACGGACAGCAGCGGACTCTGGAGCCCGGGCGGTCCTACACCATCGGTCGCAACCCGCAGTCGGACTTCCCGTTCGACGACGCGCGGGTGTCGTGGCACCACGCCACCATCTCCTTCAACGGGGCCGGCTGGCAGCTGGACGACCACGGGAGCACCAACGGGACCTACACCGCCGGCGCCCGCACCATGCAGGCCCAGCTCTTCCCGGGAGCCGTGGTCAACCTCGGCAACGCCGAGAACGGCCCCCGGCTCTCCTTCTCCGCGCCGGCCCAGGCCGCCGCCCAGGCCCCGGCCTGGCACGAGGCCGCCACCAGCCGCAGCGCCGCACCGGAGGCCCACGCCGCCCAGCAGCAGGCGCAGCAGCCGTGGGCCCAGCAGCCGTACCCGCAGCAGGCCCAGCCCCAGTGGCCGGGTCAGCAGCAGCCGTTCCCGCAGCAGCAGGCGCAGCAGCCGTACCCGCCGCAGCAGGGCTTCCCGCACCAGCAGGGGTTCCCGCAGCAGGGCGCCGCGCCGCACGAGGGCCCCGGCGGCCCGCAGCCGACGGTCATCCGCAACCTGACCGCCGGCATGAACACCATCCGGATCGGCCGCGCGCTCGACAACGACATCGTCGTCTCCGACCTCCAGGTCTCCCGCCACCACGCCGAGCTGCGCCAGCTGCCCGACGGCCGGTACGAGATCGTCGACCTCGGCAGCCACAACGGCATCTTCCTCAACGGCCAGCGGGTCGAGCGCCAGCTCATCGGCCCGCAGGACCGCCTGACCGTCGGCCACTCCAGCTTCGTCCTGGTCGGGGACCAGCTCCAGGAGTTCGTCGACACCGGCGCGGTCTCCTTCTCCGCCCGCCACCTGACCGTCGAGGTCGACTTCAAGGGCGGCAAGAAGGTCCTGCTCAACGACGTCAGCTTCGGCGTCCCGGAGAAGTCCCTGGTCGCCGTCATCGGCCCGTCCGGCTCCGGCAAGTCGACCCTGCTGCGCGCCCTCACCGGCTACCGCCCGGCCGACCGCGGCGACGTCCTCTACGACGGCCGCAACCTCTACAAGCAGTTCGCCGAGCTGCGTTCGCGCATCGGCCTGGTGCCGCAGTCGGAGATCCTGCACAAGGAACTGACCGTCCGCAACGGCCTCAAGTACGCGGCCCGGCTGCGCTTCCCCGGTGACACCGAGGCGCGCGAGCGCGAGGCGCGGATCGACGAGGTGCTCTACGAGCTGCGCCTGGACAAGCGCGCGGACAACCGGATCACGGCGCTCTCCGGCGGTCAGCAGAAGCGCGTCTCGGTCGCCCTGGAGCTGCTCACCAAGCCGTCGCTGATCTTCCTGGACGAGCCCACCTCGGGCCTCGACCCGGGCATGGACCGCGAGGTCATGCAGATGCTGCGCGGCCTCGCCGACGACGGCCGCACCATCCTGGTCGTCACCCACTCGGTGGCCGAACTCGCGCTCTGCGACCGGCTGCTGGTGATGGCGCCGGGCGGTTCGGTGGCCTACTTCGGCCCGCCGGACGAGGCGCTGCACTTCTTCGGGTACGAGACCTGGGCCGACGTCTTCCAGGCCTTCGAGAACTACCCGGACCACGACTGGGCCGGCCGCTACCGCGGTTCGGTGCACTACCAGCAGTACTCGGCCGACGTGGAATCCGGTGCCGTGCAGTCCGCCCAGATCGTGCAGGAGGCGGTCCGCCCGCCGAAGCCGCAGAGCTGGGGCTCGCAGCTGTGGACGCTGATCCGCCGCTACGCCTCGGTGCTCGCCTCCGACCGCGGCTTCCTGGCCCTGTCGGTGCTGCTGCCCGCGGTGCTCGGCGCGGTCAGCGTGCTGATCCCGAACGAACCCGGCCTCGCCCCGAACCCGAAGTCGCAGCTCGGCCTCAACAGCGGCGCGGCGACGATCATGCTGATCCTGGCGATCGGGGCGTGCTTCTCCGGGGCGGCCAACTCGGTCCGCGAGCTGATCAAGGAACGGGCGATCTACGAACGGGAACGGGCCACCGGGCTCTCCCGCTCGGCGTACATGATGTCCAAGATCATCGTGCTGGGGTTCTTCAGCGTGATCCAGGGCGCGATCATCTCCGCCGTCGGCTTCCTGCCGCGCAAGCTGCCCGAGCACGGCCTGGTCTTCAAGGACCTGCCCATCATCGAGATGAGCTTCGGCCTCATCCTGCTGAGCTTCGCCTCGATGATGTTCGGCCTGGCGATCTCGGCCCTGGTCAAGACCGCCGAGAAGACCATGCCGCTGCTGGTCATGTTCGCGATCATCCAGGTCGTCTTCACCGGCTGCCTCTTCCAGATCTTCTCCAAGCCCGGCCTGGAGCAGTTCGCCTGGCTGATGCCCGCCCGCTGGGGCACCGGCATGGTCGCCACCACGCTCGACCTCTCGCACCTGCTCGGCCCCTGGAACAAGGACTTCCAGAACCCCGAGTACGACGCGCTCTGGGGCCACAACTCGGGCCAGTTCTGGTTCGACGCCGGCGTGCTGATCGCGATGTCGGTCGTCATCGGCGTCATCGTGACCCGCCTCCAGCGCCGGCACGAGCCCGAGGTCATGCAGAAGGGCTGACCCCTTCACGTTCCGCCGAGGGGCGGCCCACCCGACCGGGGTGGGCCGCCCCCCGGCGTTCCCGGGCCGTTCCCGGACCGTTTCAGGGCAGTGCCCGGGCACGACCGCGCCGTGCGACCTAGGTCTCCGGACCCGGGCCCCGCCCTGCCGGGGACCGACGCGACCGCCGCGCGGGCGGCGGTAGGTTGGCCGTATGCCCCCCGTGCCCAGCAACCACCGGCACGCCGGCCTGCTGCCCGTCGACCGCATCCCGGTCGGCCCGCCGCCGGACGGCTCCCTGCCCGCCTGTGAACCGTGCCTCGCCGGCATCGAGGCCGTCAGCCAGGCCCTCCTCGGGATGAGCCGCCACCTGGAGGTCCGCGAGGTCCTGCGCCGGATCACCGCCTCCGCCCGTCGCCTGCTCGGCGCCGAGTACGCGGCCCTCGGCGTCCCCGACGACCACGGCGGCTTCGCCCAGTTCGTCGTCGACGGCGTCACCGACGAGCAGTGGAAGGCCATCGGCCCGCTGCCCCGCCAGCACGGCGTCCTCGCCGCGATGCTCCACGAGAGCGGCCCGGTCCGGCTCGCCGACGTCCGGCAGGCCCCCTCCTTCGGCGGCTGGCCCTCCGCCCACCCCGAGCTCGGCGCCTTCCTCGGCATGCCCATCGTCGACACCGACCACGCCGACGACGAACCCGAGGTCCTCGGCGTCATCTACCTCGCCAACAAGCAGGGCGGCGGCGGCTTCACCGACCACGACGAGGAACTCCTGCGGATACTCGCCGCCCACGCGGCCCTCGCCCTCTACAACGCCCGCCTGTACGAGCGCAGCCGCGAGCTCACCCTCGCCGGCGAACGCGCCCGGATCGCCCACGACCTGCACGACGCCGTCTCGCAGAAGCTGTTCTCGCTGCGCCTCACCGCCAAGGCCGCCGCCAAGCTCGTCGACCGCGACCCCGTCCGCGCCCGCGCCGAACTCGCCGAGGTCGGCCGGCTCGCCGCGGAGGCCGCCGACGAACTGCGCGCCGTCGTCGTCGAGCTGCGCCCCGCGGCCCTGGAGGAGGACGGCCTCAGCGCCACCCTCGCCTCCCAGGTACAGGTCCTCGACCGCGCCCACGGCGCCGACATCGCCTTCGCCGCCGACGGCGTGCGCGCCCTGCCGGCGGCCCAGGAGGCGGCCATGCTGCGGGTCGCCCAGGAGGCCCTGCACAACGCGCTGCGCCACTCCGAGGCCCGCCGCGTCACCGTCACCCTGGCCGGCACGCCCGGTCGCGGCGCCGTGCTGCGGGTCAGCGACAACGGCCGGGGCTTCGACCCCGACTCCGTACGCCGGGCCGGCCGTCACCTCGGCCTGGCCTCGATGCGCGACCGCGCCGCCGCCGTCGGCGGCCGGCTCACCCTGGACTCGGCCCCCGGCAGGGGAACGGTCGTCGAGATGGAGGTCCCCGGTGCCTGACACCGTGTCCGCGATCCGGGTCCTGCTGGTCGACGACCACCAGGTGGTCCGCCGGGGCCTGCGCACCTTCCTGGAGGTGCAGGACGACATCGAGGTGGTCGGCGAGGCCGCCGACGGCGCGGAGGGCGTCGACCGGGCCCGCGCGCTCGACCCGGACGTCGTGCTGATGGACCTCAAGATGCCGGGCGTGGACGGCATCGAGGCGCTGCGCACGCTCAAGGAGGAGGGCAGCCGGGCCCGGATCCTGATCGTCACCAGCTTCACCGAGCACCGCACGATGGTTCCCGCCCTGCGGGCCGGCGCCGCCGGGTACGTCTACAAGGACGTCGACCCGGAGGCGCTGGCCGGTGCGATCCGCTCGGTCCACGCGGGCCACGTGCTGCTCCAGCCGGAGCTGGCCGAGGCCCTGCTCGCCGACGACGGCCCGCGTGCCCCGCAGGGCCGCGGCGGCACCCTCACCGAGCGCGAGCGCGAGGTGCTCGGGCACATCGCGGACGGCCGCTCCAACCGGGAGATCGCGCGCAGCCTGCACCTGTCCGAGAAGACGGTGAAGACGCACGTCTCCAACATCCTGATGAAGCTGGACCTCGCCGACCGCACCCAGGCCGCGCTCTGGGCCGTCCGGCATGGTGAGTCCCGGCCGTAGACCCGCGGGCCGAGGCCCGGGCCGGCCGACCCGGCCGACCCGGCCGATTCCGGCCGATCTCGGCGGACGTCGGCGGGGTCGGCCCCGGGGAGGCCCGCCGGGGCCGCACCGCTCCCGGGGCCGCACCGCTCCTAGGGGCGCTCGTCCACCAGCGCGTTGTAGGCCGCCACCTGCGCGCGGCGGGCGGTCCGCCAGAGCGGCGCCAGCACCGCCTGCCGGGCCGCGATCTCGGAGGCGCTGACCGCCGCGCCGTGGCTGCCGGAGGCGATCGACAACAACGCCGCGACCTGGCGCGCGGACTCCAGCACCCGGACGGCGCGCGGCGGGTAACCCGGTGCGAGCAGCTCGGCGTGCCCGCGCCGGCGGTACGCCTCCAGCGCCCGCAGCGCCTCCGGCCCCGCTCCGGCCACGTCCAGCCGGGTCAGCAGCAGCGTCGCCTGGCGCAGCCCGTCGGTCAGCTCGAACTCGGCCTCGTGCAGCGACGGCACGTCGGCCGGCGGGGCGTCGTTCACGTCGAGGCAGCGCCAGAGCACGGTAGCCGAGCGGTCCCCGGGCGGGCCGAACACCTCGACCTCGGGCACCAGCCCCAGCGGCACCCCGACGGCCAGCACCGCCTCGCCGGCGGCCAGCGCGCTCGCGTTGAACGGGGCCGGTCCGGTCAGGCCCAGCGGGTGCCCGGCCGACGGCAGCGCCAGCCGCAGCCCCTTCACACCGAGGACGCGCAGCCGGCCCAGGGCCCAGGTGAGCCCGTGCCGCTCGCCCGGGCCGTCCCCGGGCAGACCGGCCACCCGGTGGCTCTCGTCGTCCCCCAGGACCGCCGCGGCGGCGTTGTCGGGCGGCACCAGACCGGCCAGCAGGGCGTTGCCCCAGGCGGCCAGCCGTCCCGAACGGGGCTCTTCGTACGGATTGTCGGCAGGAGTCGCGAGCATCCGGCCAGCCTACGGAATCGGCGGTCATCCGCGTGGCGTAGGTTTGCCCATGCGCGTGCGGCGCACCCACTCCGTGCCCACCGGCCGCCGGAGTAGGCTGCCCGCCCGCACCGACGGCCGTATTTCTGTTTTGGGGAAGGCGTAGGTCATGAGCGACGTGCTGGAGCTGGTGGACGTATCCGTGGTCCGGGAGGAGCGCGCGCTGGTCGACCAGGTCTCGTGGTCCATCTCCGAGGGCGAGCGCTGGGTCATCCTCGGCCCGAACGGCGCCGGCAAGACCACCCTGTTGCAGATCGCCTCCACGTACCTCTTCCCGACCTCCGGCAAGGTCACCGTGCTCGGCGAGAAGCTCGGCGAGGTCGACGTCTTCGAGCTGCGCTCCCGGGTCGGCCTGGCCGGCGCCGCCATGTTCGACAAGCTGCCCGCCGAGCAGACCGTGCTGCAGACCGTCCTCACCGCCGCCTACGGCATGACGGTCAGCTGGCGGGAGACCTACGAGCAGTCCGACGAGTCCCGGGCGCTGGCGCTGCTCGACCGCCTCGGCATGTCGGCCCTGACCGGCCGCAAGTTCGGCACCCTCTCCGAGGGCGAGCGCAAGCGCACCCTGATCGCCCGCGCCCTGATGACCGACCCCGAGCTGCTGCTGCTGGACGAGCCCGCCGCCGGCCTCGACCTCGGCGGCCGGGAGGACCTCGTCCGCCGCCTCGGCGCCCTGGCCCAGGACGAGTTCGCGCCGGCCATGGCCATGGTCACCCACCACGTCGAGGAGATCGCCCCGGGCTTCACCCACGTGCTGATGATCCGCCAGGGCAAGGTGCTCACCGCCGGGCCGATCGACACCGAGCTGACCGCGCGCAACCTGTCCAGGTGCTTCGGCCTGCCGCTCATGCTGGAGCGGCACGGCGACCGCTGGTCCGCCCAGGGCCTGCCGCTCGGCTGACCGGCGGCGGTCGGCGGCGGTCGGCGGCGGTCGGCGGCGTCCGGGAAGGGCCGGCGAACGGCGGGTTCCCGGGGCCGGGCCGGGGCCGCCCCGGGGAGGCACCGGACCCACTGAACTCCACTGAACTGGAACCGGTCGCACGTGCGACCGGTTTCCGCCCCTCCACCTGCGGGAACTGACCGCCTGGTAGGCCCTTCCCTCCCTAGGATGGACACGTGGACAGCTGGATCTGGTGGCTTCTGGTCGCCGTCGGCCTCGGTATACCGCTGGTGATCACGGTGATGCCGGAGTTCGCCATGTTCGCCGTCGGCGCGCTCGTCGCGGCCGGCGTGGCCGGTCTGGGCGCCGACCCGGTCTGGCAGGTACTGGCCTTCGTCGCGGCCACGGTCGCGCAGCTGGTCGTCGTCCGCCCCATCGCGTACCGGGCGCTGCGGAAGGGCCCGCAGATCAGAATGGGCATCGAGGCGCTGAAGGGCGCCACCGCGGTCGTCGCGGAAAGGGTCGACGGGGAGGGCGGACGGATCAAGCTCAACGGTGAGATCTGGTCGGCCCGCGCGCTCCACCCCGAGCAGGTCTACCAGCCGGGGCAGCAGGTCGACGTCGTCGAAATCCAGGGCGCGACCGCCCTGGTCGTCTAGGGGAGAGTCCGTGGAACCCGTCCTTATCGTCCTGGTCGTCCTGGTCGTGGTGGCCTTCATCGCGCTGATCAAGACGATTCAGGTCATCCCGCAGGCCAGCGCCGCGATCGTGGAGCGCTTCGGCCGCTACACCCGGACGCTCAACGCGGGGCTGAACATCGTCGTCCCGTTCATCGACCGCGTCCGCAACCGGATCGACCTGCGTGAGCAGGTCGTGCCGTTCCCGCCGCAGCCGGTGATCACCCAGGACAACCTGGTGGTCAACATCGACACGGTGATCTATTACCAGGTCACCGACGCCCGCGCGGCCACCTACGAGGTCGCCAGCTACATCCAGGCCATCGAGCAGCTCACCGTCACCACGCTGCGCAACATCATCGGCTCCATGGACCTGGAGTCCACCCTCACCTCGCGCGAGGTCATCAACGCCGGCCTGCGCGGGGTGCTGGACGAGGCCACCGGCAAGTGGGGCATCCGCGTCAACCGCGTCGAGCTGAAGGCGATCGAGCCGCCGACCTCCATCCAGGACTCGATGGAGAAGCAGATGCGCGCCGAGCGTGACAAGCGCGCCGCGATCCTCACCGCCGAGGGCAACCGGCAGTCCCAGATCCTGCGCGCCGAGGGTGAGAAGCAGGCCGAGGTGCTCAAGGCCGAGGGTGAGGCCCAGGCCGCGGTGCTGCGCGCCGACGGTGAGGCTGCCGCCATCCGGACCGTCTTCGAGGCGATCCACGAGGGCGACGCCGACCAGAAGCTGCTCGCCTACCAGTACCTGCAGACGCTGCCCGAGCTGGCCAAGGGCGACGCCAACAAGCTCTGGATCATCCCGAGCGAGATCGGCGACGCGCTCAAGGGCATCGGCGGCGCGTTCACCGGTGCGTCCGGCCTCGGCGGCGGTGCCAACGGCGCCGCGGTCGCCGCCCCGAGTGCCCCGGCCGCGCCGCCGGCCGCCACCCAGGTGCCGCTCGACCCGGCGGCCGGTCCGCGCCCGCTGGACACCGACACCAAGGGCTCCGCCCGGCCCCGGATCGACCCGCTCCGCGAGTACCGCAAGAGCGACCCGGAGTGATCCTCCGCCCCCGGCCCCGGTGGCCGGGGGACCGCCCGAGGCCCGAGGGCCCGCCTCCCGTACCGCACGGGGCGGGCCCTCGGGCGTTTTCCGCGAGGGTGTGTCGAACATCCCGAATCGTGGGCGAGGCTGGATCGCCCACCCCGTGGTCCGGCATGATCGCCGCGGACGGGACAGGACCAGCGCGGGAGGTGGCTCATGACGACCTGGGAGGCGATCGCCGTCCTGGTGGCAGGTGTCGGTGCCGGAATGATCAATGTGATCGTCGGTTCGGGAACCCTGATCACCTTCCCCGTCCTGCTCGCCGTCGGGCTCCCCCCGGTCACCGCCAACGTCTCCAACTCCTTCGGCCTGGTCCCCGGCTCGCTCAGCGGCGTGATCGGCTACCGCCGGGAGCTGGCGGGCCAGGGCCGCCGGCTCGCCCGCTTCGGCACGGCCTCCCTGCTCGGCGGCGTACTCGGCGCCTACCTGCTGATCGAGCTGCCCAGCAGCGCCTTCGACGCGATCGTCCCGGTCCTGATCCTGCTCGCCCTGGTCCTGGTGATCGTCCAGCCCCGGGTGGCCAAGGCCGTCGCCGCCCGCCGCCGGCCCGACGGCGACCCGCACGGCGGCCCGCTGCTGCTCGTCGGCATCTTCCTCACCGGCATCTACGGCGGCTACTTCGGCGCCGCCCAGGGCGTCCTGCTGCTGGCCCTGATGGGGATGATGCTCCAGGAGGACCTGCAGCGGATCAACGGGGTGAAGAACGCCCTGGCGATGATCGTCAACGGCGTCGCCGCCCTGTTCTTCCTCTTCACGTCGACCGTGAACTGGGCCGCCGCCGGACTGATCGCGGTCGGCTCGCTCGTCGGCGGCCTGGTCGGCGCCAAGGTCGGCCGGAAGCTGCCGCCGCAGGCCCTGCGCGCCGTGATCGTCGTCGTCGGCCTCGCGGCCGTCGTCAAACTGCTCGCGACCTAGAACCGGGAAGGACCCCGATGGCCCTGGAGATGCGGGAGATCTGCGAGCGCTGCGAGGTGTCGCTGACGCCGGACGGCCCGGCCTCTATATGTTCCTACGAGTGCACCTTCTGTCCGGCGTGCACCGAGGCGATGGCCGCCGGCTGCCCCAACTGCGGCGGCGAACTGCTGCCCCGTCCGCGCCGGCGGAGCTGACACCCCTTTTCTCCTTCTGGTTCTGGTGATGGGAGCGGGCCGATGAGCCGAGCACGGCTGACCGAGGACGAGATCGAGGCCGGACTGGCCGGCCTGCCCGACTGGTCGCGCGACGGGGACTCCCTGGTCCGCACCGCCGAGGCGCCCGACTTCCCGGCCGGGATCCGGGCCGTGACCGCCGTCGCCGAGGCCGCCGAGGCGATGGACCACCACCCCGACATCGACATCCGCTGGCGCACGCTGCGCTTCGCCCTCTCCACCCACAGCGCCGGCGGGCTCACCGCCCTCGACCTCGCCCTCGCGGCCCGGATCGACACCATCCTGCGGACGGAGTCCGCCCGCTAGCGCGCGACGCCCGGTCCGCCCTGCCCCGTCCTGCCCGGTCCCGCCCCTTCCGCTGCCCCGGCCGGCGGTCCGATGCCCCTGCGGGCACACCGGAACCGTCCGCTCCGGGGCCGTGAGATGCTGACTGCCGTAGTACAGGCGGTCGGGAGGGACGGAACGGATGGCTCAGGACCCCCTCGGTGACGGTCGGCCGCAGCAGTACCAGGACCAGTGGCAGACGCAGCAGGCGCCGCAGGAGTGGCCCGCCGGGTACGGCGAGTACGCCGACCAGAGCCGGCCGGGCGAGCCCGGGTACGCGCACGGTCCCGGCACGCCGCACCCGGAACAGGGGTACGGCGAGGCCGCCTACGGGCAGGGCGGGTACGTCGAGGGGCCCTACGGTCAGTACGGCCAGAGCCAGTACGACCAGAGCCAGTACGACCAGAACCGGCCGTACCAGCCCTATCAGCAGTACCAGCCGTACTACCAGTACACCGACTACGAGCAGCAGCAGTACGCCCCGTACGCCGTCCCGCAGCAGCCGCAGCCGGCGGGGGAGGAGCTGTACGCGCCCGTCGGTGCCGAGTACTCCGCCGACGGCTACGTGCACGTGGAACCCGATCGCGAACCGGAACCGGAGCCCGGTCCCGAGCCGGCTCCCGACGCCGACCCGGAGGCGGAGCGGCCGGTACCGGCCGCCGGTCCCGCCGTCGCGTCGCCCACCCGGACCGGCCTCGCGGCCAGGGCCCGGGCCGCCACCGGCGCCGTCGTCTCAGCCGAGCACGCGCCGAGCAGGCGGGCCCTGGCCGTCCGGACCGGAGCCGGGGTCGCCGCGCTCGGCGTCCTGGTCGCGGCCGGACTGACGGTCGGCTCGGAGGGCGGCGGCCGCGCGTCCGCCGGCGCCGCCGCCGGCGGGGAGCCGGGGTTCACCGTCGCCCATGCCAAGACGTGGTCCGCCCGGACCGGGTCCGACCGGCCGGTCGGTGACGACACCCTGGTCGGCAGCTGGCTGCTCGCCGACTCGGTGGTGCGCGCCGACGCGACCGGCGTGCACGCGTACGACCTGGAGGCCGGCACGCCCGTCTGGTCGGTCGAGCCCCCCGCCGCGGGTGCGGTGCCCTGCGGGCTCTCCCCGGACGTCAACGCGGCGGGCGTGGGAGCGGTGCTGTTCCGGGCCCAGGCCGACCCGAAGAGCCCCTGCGCCCTGGTGACCGCCGTCGACACCAAGGCCGGGAAGACCACCTGGACCAAGACGCTCTCCGAGGCCAAGGGCCCCTACAACTCCCGGATCGGCGTCACCGAGGACAAGGTGATAGCCGTCGGCGACGACCACGTCGTCGCGTGGGAGTCGGCGGACGGCAAGGACGTCTGGCAGTACACCGGGCAGGGCAAGTTCTGCACGCTGTCCGGTGGCGTGGCCGGCCGGACCGTCCTGGTGGCCAGCTCCTGCGCCGACTCCACTCCCGTCGACCAGGCCGTCGCGCTGAACACCGTCGACGGCACGGTCGCCTGGTGGCGCGGCCTGAACAACCGGCCGAGGACGGCGACGGTGCTCTCCGCCGAGCCGGCTGTCGTCCTCACCACCGGGGAGAAGCCCGAGGACGACCGGGTGTTCGCCTGGGGCCGGGCCGGCGACCCGGCGGTCGAGATCCCGGTCGCCGACACCGGGGGCCGGCTGGAGGTCGCCCACGGCGCGTTCTCGGCCACCCCGGGGGTGTACTTCCGGGAGCGCACCATGGTCACCACCGTCACACCGGTGCCGAACGGCGGCGGTCAGGCCGCGGTGGTCGGCTACGACCTGGACAGCGGCAAGCAGCGCTGGAGGACGGTCGCCTCCGGCAAGGGAGCGGCCAGGGCGGTCGGCATCGACGGCGGCGCGCTGGTGCTCGCCTTCGACGAACGCCTGGACCAGCCCGCGCACCTCAGCCGCTTCGCCCTGGACGGCGGCCGGGAGACGGTCGGCGGCAACTTCCCGCCGGGGACGGGCTCCCTGCTGGTCTCCGGCCGGGTGCTGATCGGCGGCGGCCGGGTCGTCGCCGTCCCCGAGCACTCCACCAACTTCGGCACCGCGACCGGATACCAGGCCAAGGGCTGACCGGGCCGGTCGGTTCGCCCGTCCGGCCAGCTCACCCGCCCGGCCCGACCGCTCGTGCGTGGCGCGGTCGGGCCGGGCTCCGGGCTCAGGCCGCGGAGTGCGCGGCGGCCGGGACGACCTGGGCGGGCAGCCAGTCGGCCAGCTCCCGGACGTCCGAGCCACGCAGCCCCAGCGCCATCATCAGGGTGGCCTGCGGCGTCGGCACGAACGGCTTGCGCAGCAGCTTCATCCCCGCCTGCTCGGGCGTCCGGGCGGCCTTCCGCTGGTTGTCCTCGGCGCAGGCGGCCACGGTGTTTAGCCAACTGTCCTCACCGCCCCGCGACTTGGGGTGCAGGTGGTCCACGGTGGTGGCCCGCCGCCCGCAGTAGGCGCACAGGTACTGGTCCCGGACGAGCACCCCACGCCGTGACCACGGAGCCTGTTGTCGGAACGGCACCCGGACGTACCGCTGGAGTCTGATCACCCGGGGTACCGGCACGGAGACCCCCGTCCCGCGGATGGTGCGCAGGGGATGCGCCTGTTCCACCACGGCCTTGTCCTGGAGCACCAGGACCACGGCGCGCTGGAGCGACACCGTCGTCAGCGGCTCGTAGCTTGCGTTCAGAACCAGCGTGCTGCGCACCTCGGCCACCCTTCTCAACGGGCGTGCCACGGCGGCACGACCGTCTCTACACACGTCACTGCCGCCGCACGGCGGTGGGACCACTGTGAAGGGGCTCAAGGCAGTCGAACAACGGAATTTCCGGTGGCGGTGCGGGGCCGGGCCCTTCCGGGGCCGTTCCCGCGAAGCCCGAGGCGGGAGCGTGTTCATGTCGGTCCGGGCGAAACTCGCTGGCCCCGACCGCGTAGGCTCTACCACGCTGGAGCCGTCCTGCACCGGGGCCCGACCGGACCGGGCCCACACCGGGCGGACGTCCGACCGAAGGAGAAGCGTGACCGTGACGGACATCGTCGACGAGCTGCGGTGGCGTGGGCTGATCGCCCTGTCCACCGACGAGGACGCACTGCGCAAGGCGTTCGCGGACGGCCCGGTCACGTTCTATTGCGGCTTCGACCCGACGGCCCCCAGCCTGCACCTCGGCAACCTGGTGCAGATCCTCACCATGCGCCGCATCCAGCAGGCGGGGAACCTCCCGCTGGGCCTGGTCGGCGGTGCCACCGGCCTGATCGGCGACCCGAAGCCCACCGCCGAGCGCGTGCTCAACGACCCCGAGACGGTGGCCGGCTGGGTGGAGCGCCTGCGTGGCCAGATCTCGCGCTTCCTCGACTTCGAGGGCCCGTACGCGGCGCGCATGGTCAACAACCTCGACTGGACCTCCGGGATGTCCGCGATCAGCCTGCTGCGCGACGTGGGCAAGTACTTCCGGGTCAACAACATGATCGCCAAGGAGGCCGTCTCCCGGCGGCTCAACTCCGACGCGGGTATCAGCTACACCGAGTTCAGCTACCAGATCCTCCAGGGCATGGACTACCTGGAGCTGAACCGCCGCTACGGCTGTGCGCTGCAGACCGGCGGCAGCGACCAGTGGGGCAACCTCACCGCCGGCACGGACCTGATCCGCAAGGCCGACGGCAAGTCGGTGCACGCGCTGGCCACGCCGCTGATCGTCAAGGCGGACGGCACCAAGTTCGGCAAGACGGAGTCCGGCACGGTCTGGCTCGACCCGGAGCTGACCACTCCGTACGCCTTCTACCAGTTCTGGCTGAACGCGGACGACCGGGACGTCTCCAACTTCCTGCGGATCTTCAGCTTCCGTTCGAAGGAGGAGGTCGAGGAACTGGAGCGCGAGACCGGCGAGCGCCCCGCCGCCCGCCTCGCCCAGCGCGCGCTCGCCGAGGAGCTGACCACCCTCGTCCACGGCGCCGAGCAGTACGAGCGCGCGGTGGCCGCGTCCAAGGCGTTGTTCGGCCAGGGCGATCTTGCCGACCTGGAGGCCCCGACCCTGGCGGCGGCACTGGCCGAGGTCCCGAAGGCCCAGGTCGGTGAGCTTCAGCAGATCGTCGACCTGCTGGTCGCCGTCGGTCTGGCGCCCAGCCGTTCGGCGGCCCGTCGGACGATCAAGGAAGGCGGCGCCTACCTCAACAACGTCAAGGTGACGGACGAGGAGGCGGTCCCGACCGAGGCCGATCTGCTGCACGGGCGGTGGCTGGTCCTGCGTCGGGGCAAGCGGAACCTGGCGGCGGCGGAGCTGACCGCTTCGTGACTGAATCTCGACGCCGCTGAGCTGCGGCTTCGACCATCGAGGGCGGGATCCAGCCGGATCCCGCCCTCGATGTTTGACGATGTCCTCCAGGTGGCCTAGTGTTGAACGAGTCGCTGGAGCGGCCACCCCACTCAGCAAGTCCCACTCCCACTCGAATCTCATTTCGATTGGGTCGGTCGGCTTTTCCGCCGGCCGAGGCGGGAGTGAATTTCGAGCAACACTCGGAATGCGCTAATGTGGAGGTCGCCGCAAAAAGCGGACCCGGCCAGTTCGGGAAATCGGATGAATGAAACTCCGGAAAACGGAGCGGAAAACGTCTGGTAAGCTGGAAACACGAAAGAACGAAGCGCCCGGAGGGCCGGTGTGAAAGCCGCCTGAAGGAAGTGTCCGTTCCTTGAGAACTCAACAGCGTGCCAAAA
>NZ_JBEXNT010000021.1:0-89386 GCF_040611255.1 Kitasatospora sp. NPDC002965
TGCTCGGCGACGCGGCGGCAGCCGTCGTCATCGAGGCCGAACCGGAGGCCGAACGGCGCGGCGCCCCCGTGCTGGCCCGGCTGGCCGGCTGGGGCGGGTGCCGGCACGTCGACCGAGCCGAGGAACACCGAGCCGAGCAGCGCCACCCCGGCGACCTGGCCGAGCTGGATGGTCGTGACCATCACCCCGCTGGCATCCGCCGCGTCCGCCGGGGCGACCCGGCCGAGCGCCCGGGCGAACAGCGGCGCGTAGGAACAGCCCGCGACCAGCCCCAGCACGGCGGTCAGCAGCAGCGCGCCCGCACCGACCCCGGTACCGCCGCCCAGCATCAGACCGAGCAGCACGTAGCCGGGGGCGAGGAGCGCGGTGCCGAGGACCGGCAGGGCGCCGTGCAGCCGGCGGGGCAGCCGCTGCCAGTGCAGGCTCGCGACGCCGAAGCCGACCGCGATCGGCGCCGAGCAGAGTCCGGCGTGCAACGCGCTGTAGTGGAGTCCGGTCTGCTGGTGCAGGGCGAAGGCGAACATGAAGCCCGCGAAGGCCGCCATGATCATGAACAGGGCGCCGGCCGCCGGAAGCAGACCGGCCGCTCCGAGGACCCGGCCGGAGATGAGCGGCTGCCCGCCGCGCCGCGCGATCCGCCGTTCGACCACCACGAACACGACGACCAGCGCGGTGCCGGCGCCGAGCATCGCCCAGCCCCAGACGGGCCAGCCCAGTTCGTGGCCGAGCACCAGCGGCACCACCAGCAGGCCGAGGGCTGCGGCCAGCACGACCAGGCCGGGGACGTCGAAGCCGCGGTCGCGGTCCCCGGGCAGGTCGGGCAGCAGCCGGGCGCCGGCCGCGAGGAGCAGCAGCCCGATCGGCACGTTGACCAGGAACACGGGGCGCCAGCCCGAACCGAACAGGTCGGCGTTGACGAGGATCCCGCCGAGCACCTGACCGGCCGCCACGCCCCCGGCCAGCACGGCCGCGTAGAGCCCGAGCGCCCTGGTCCGGGCCGGTCCGGTGAAGGTCCGCTGCACCAGGCTCATCACCTGGGGCACCATCAGGGCCGCGCCGGCGCCCTGGAGCAGCCGGAACGCGATCAGCCAGCCGGTGGAGGGGGCGAGCCCGCAGGCCAGCGAGGCGGCGGTGAAGAGGGCCAGGCCGTACTGGAAGAGCCGGCTGTAGCCGTACCGGGCGCCCAGCCGGGCACCGGTGATCAGGAGGACCGCGTAGGCGACGGTGTAACCGGCCACGACGAACTGGAGGGCGGCGCCGGAGGCGCCCAGGTCGGTGCGGATGGTCGGTACCGCGACGTTGACGACGGCGGTGTCGAGGACGGCCGTGAACTGGCCGCAGAGCACGAGCGCGAGGAGCAGCCCGGGCCGGGTGCCCGGCGCTGCGGCGGGTGGGGCGCCGAGCGGGTCGGCGGGTGGGGCGGCGCCGGACGGGCCGCGCCGGGTCTGGAGATCCGTCATGGACCGAGCGTCACCGAGCGCCGGTACCGGTGGTTAGAGCCTGCTGATCCTGGTACTGGCAGCACCCTGTCCGGCCCGGGCGGGCTGCGGCACGATGGCGGGTATGACCGTCCTGGACGACCGCGGCGCCGCCGGGCTCACGACCGAACGCCCCACCACTCCGCCCGCCTCCACCACCGGCGGCGCCGCGCCCGGCCGCCGGGACCGCCGCCGGTCCGAGCTCGCCCGGTACCTGCGGGCCTGCCGGGCCCGGGTGGCCCCCGAGGAGGTCGGCCTGCCGCCGGGGCTGCGCCGCCGCACGCCGGGGCTGCGCCGGGAGGAGGTCGCACAGCTCGCCGGCGTCGGGGTGACCTGGTACACGTGGCTGGAGCAGGGGCGTCCGATCAACGCCAGCGAGCAGGTGGTGACCGCGGTGGCGCGGGCACTGCGGCTGGACGCGACCGAGCGCGAGCACCTGCTCCGGCTGGCCGAGGTAGCGGTGCGTCCGCCGGTGCAACCGGAGCCGCCCGTCCTGGACCCGTCGACCCAGGTGATCCTGGACGCGCTGGTGCCGCTCCCCGCCGCCGTCTCCAACACCCGGTTCGACGTGCTGGCCTGGAACGGCCCGTACGAGGCGCTGTTCGCGGCGAGCCGGGCACGGACGGACGAGGGCTGGTTCAACAGCCTCTGGTGCACGGTGACCAGCCCCGCGTGCTGCAACCCCTTCCTGAACCGGGAGGAGGCGCTGCCGCAGATGGTCGCGGTGCTGCGCAACGCGTACGGCAAGCATCTCGGCGAGCCTGTCTGGGAGAACCACGTGCGGGCGCTGGCCGCGGTGAGCGAGGACTTCCGGGAGCTGTGGGCCCGGCAGGAGGTGGCGCCGCAGCGGACGTCGTTGAAGGTCTTCCGGCACCCGGACGTGGGGGTGCTGCGGATGAACGCGACCTACCTGACGATCCCGGGGGTGCCCGAGACGTTCGTGGTGGTCTACACGCCGGACGGGCCGGCGGACCGCGAACGGATCGAGCGGCTGGCCACCCTGCCGCCCGGCGGCTGGGCCAACCCGTGCGACCACTCCGACACCTGTCCCGACCGCTCCGGCGGAACGAGCTGAGCGAGCCGAGCGACCGACCCGACCCACCCGACCGCCACGACCGGCGACCGGCGACCGGCGACCGGACAGGGCCCGCGCGGCGAGCGCCGCCCGGACGCAGCGCACGGCAAGAAGGCCGCCACCCGGTGGGGGGCGGCCTTCTCGTCATCTGTGGAGCTACGGGGAATTGAACCCCGGACCTCTTGCATGCCATGCAAGCGCTCTACCAACTGAGCTACAGCCCCGCGACACGCACGGCCCTCGCGGACCGCAGGTGCGGAGTGGAGCTACGGGGAATTGAACCCCGGACCTCTTGCATGCCATGCAAGCGCTCTACCAACTGAGCTACAGCCCCGCACTCACCGGATTTCCCGCTTCCCTGACCGGGTTGCGTTTCCTCCGTGCGAACGAGGAAGACTCTAACCGGTCAGGCCCGGAACTGCGAAATCCGCTCCCCGTAGACCACTCCACGCCCCCTCCGCGCACCGCTCAGGTGTCGTCGCCGATCACCGGCTCCGGCAGCGTGCCGGCGTTGTGCTCCAGCAGTCGCCATCCGCGCGCGCCCCGGCCCAGCACGGACCAGCAGCAGTTGGACAGCCCGCCGAAGCACTCCCAGAGTTCCGGCTCCAGGCCGAGCATCCGCCCCAGCATGGTGCGGATGGTGCCGCCGTGGCTGACGACGACCAGGGTGCCGTTCTCGGGCAGCTTGTCGGCCGCGTCGAGCACCACCGGCACCGAGCGGTCGGCGACCTCCGTGGAGAGTTCACCGCCGCCGCGCCGGACCGGCTCGCCCTGTGCCCAGGCCGCGTACTCCTCCGGGAACCGGGCGCGGATCTCGGCGTTGGTGAGGCCCTGCCAGGAGCCCGCGTAGGTCTCCTGCAGCCCCTCGTGGTGCTGCACGTCGAGGCCGGTGACCTTGGCCAGCTCCTCGGCGGTGCGCCGGGCCCGCTTGAGGTCGGAGGAGATCAGCAGGTCGGGGCGGAGGCCGGCGAGCAGCCGGGCGGCCCGCTGCGCCTGCAGCACGCCCTGCCCGGTCAGCTCGATGTCCGTGGTGCCCTGGAACCTCGACTCGAGGTTCCAGGACGTCTGGCCGTGCCGCCAGAAGACGATGCGCGGGCCCCGCGCGTCCCGGCTCAGCTGTAGTCCTCGGCGCCGAAGTCGTCCGCGGGCGCCTGCTCGGCCGGGGTGACGGCGTTGCCGACCGCGTCGGTGTGGGCGTCGGGCCGGTTGCGGGAGGCCAGGGCGTCCTCCGGCAGGGGCAGCTCGGGGCAGTCCTTCCAGAGCCGGTCGAGCGAGTAGAAGGAACGCTCCTCGGAGTGCTGGACGTGCACCACGATGTCCAGGTAGTCGAGCAGGATCCAGCGGCCGTCGCGCTCGCCCTCCCGGCGGACCGGCTTGATGTCCAGCTTCTCGCGCAGCTGGTCCTCGATCTCCTCGGCGATGGAACGGACCTGGCGGTCGTTGTTGGCCGAGGCGATCAGGAAGGCGTCGGTGATCGACAGCACCTCGCTGACGTCGAACGCGATGATGTTGTGGGCCAGCTTGTCGGCCGCCGCCTGGGCGGCGACGTTGATGAGTTCCTGGCTGTGGTCAGTGACGGTCACGGTGTTCTTCCGGCTCGGAGGCTTGGGGCGCCCCGGAGCGCGGGGCGCCGGGATCGCCTTCCAGGATCTCACGCCGCCCCGGCGGCCCCGGAACCGTTTTCCGGAGCCGCCCGACGCGAGCCGGGTGCCTACTGCGTCTTCGGCGGGGCGTAGTCCTTGCCGAGAACGACCAGCAGGTCCGCGTTCTGCGCCTCGGTGACCTTCTTCACGGCCGTCTCCGGCAGGCCGAGGCTGGTCGCCAGCGACTTCGCGGCGGCCTGCCGGGCGTCGTCGGTGTAGCGGATCTCACTGGCCGGCTGCGGCGCGGTCCTGGCCCCGCCGGGGACGAAGGTGAGGCCGGCGTTGACCACCTGGACCTGTGCGGCGGCGGCCGCCTGGTCGTTCCCGGTGGCGTCCTGGACGGAGACGCGGGCCGGCGCGTCGGCGGAGGTGGCCGCCTTGACGGTGCCGCCCAGCACGTCCTTGACCTGCTTGCCGGCGGTGGCCTCGTCCAGCGTGCCGTCCGGCTTCACGGTCAGTGCGGTGGCGCCGAACTGACCGTTCCTGGCCAGCTGGGCGAGCTGCGTGAGCACACCGGCCAGGGCGTCCTCGGGCAGCGAGGGGTCGAGCACCGCGTTCATCCGGTGGACGTCGTCCTTGGCGTCCTTGAACTCGACGGGCATGGTGCGCACCACCGCGTCCATCACCTGGCCGAACCGGGCCAGCTGGGCGTCACGGCTCTCGCCCTGGTTCTGCAGGGTGGCGTAGGCGACGGCCGCCTTCCCGTTCAGCAGGGTGTTCTTCCCGGCGGCGGAGAGCACCTTGCCGTCCGGCCTGCCGCCCTCGCGGGTCTCCGCGTCGGTGTCCACCCGGACACCGCCGAGCTGGGCGACCAGCAGTTCCAGGTACGGGGTGTCCAGCCGCCAGGTGCCGGCGACGGGGGCGCCGAGCACGGTGGCCAGGCCGTCGCGGGTTCCGGAGGCGCCGAGGCTGTCCATGGCCTGGCCGACGGTGGTGATCGGCGGGTCGCCCGGGCCGGGCAGCCGCAGGGTGTCCGGGAGCAGCAGGACGGTGCCCTTCTTGCCCGCGGCGTCGTTGACGAGCAGCGCGCTCGACACCTTGCCCTGCAGGTCGCGCAGGTGGACGACGTTGACCTGGCGCGGTCCGGCGGCGACGGCCGCGCTCTCCTTGTCACCGGTGAACCAGAGGTAGCCGCCGACGCCCGCGCCGACGAGCGCCAGCGCCGCGCCGGCGCCGATCAGCCGGTTGCGCAGCTTGCGGCGGCGTTCCGCGCGCACCTCGCTGCGGGACTCGGCGAACTTCAGCCAGTCGATGACGTCCTCGGAGTCCTCCCCCTCCTCGTCGTCGACGAAGGTGAACTCGCCCGTCGGGTAGTCGCCCTTGGGGGCCTTGCCCTTGGCGGCGCGGCTGCCGCCGACCTGCTCGGACGGCGGTTCGGGCCGGGCGGGGGCCGGCTCGGCGGCGGTCGGCCGGGGCAGCCGGGGGCGCGGCGTCACCGGGGCGGGCGCGGGCACGGCGGCGGGCGCCTCGGGCGCGGTCTGCTCCGGCTCGGCCACCACCGGCATCTGCGCGGTCGCGTACGGCTGCTGGGCCTGCTGCTGGTACGGGTCGTAGACCTGCTGCTGCTGGTACGGGTCCTGGTAGCCGTAGCCGCCCTGCTGCGGGTACGCCTGCGGCGCGGGCTGCACCGGCTGCCCGTACTGGTCGTACTGCTGCTGCTCACGCTGCTCGTACGGCTCGTACGCCGGCTCCTGCTGCTGCCCGCCGTAGCCGCCCTGCTGCGGGTAGCCCTGCTGGTACTGCTGCGGGTACTGCCCGGTGGACCAGTCGTCCTGCTGCGGGTACGCCTGCGGCGCGGGCTGCACCGGCCGGCCGTACTGGTCGTACTGCTGCTCGGGCTGCTCGTACGGCTCGTACAGCGGCTCCTGCTGCTGGTAGGCCTGCTGGTACTGCTGTTGGTACTGCCCGGCGGGCCAGTCGTCCGGCTGCCCCTGCTGCCCCTGCGGTCCCCTGCGATCGCTCATCCGTCGGCCCCTCCGGGATCAGGTCCGGTGCGGCGCGTAGAGCGCACGCTTGTCGATGTAGCGGACCACGCCGTCCGGGACGAGGTACCAGACCGGTTCGCCCTTGGCGACCCGGTTGCGGCAGTCCGTGGAAGAGATGGCCAGCGCCGGGACCTCCACCAGGGAGACCCCGCCCACCGGCAGCCCGGCGTCCGTCAGAGTGTGCCCCGGCCGGGTGCAACCGATGAAGTGGGCGAGCGAGAAGAGCTCGTCGGAGTCCCGCCAGGAGAGGATCTGGGCGAGCGCGTCGGCGCCGGTGATGAAGAACAGGTCGGCGTCGGGGTGCAGCGCCCGTAGGTCGCGCAGGGTGTCGACGGTGTAGGTCGGTCCCTTGCGGTCGATGTCGATCCGGCTGACCGAGAACTGCGGGTTCTCCGCGGTGGCGATGACCGTCATCAGGTAGCGGTCCTCGGCGGGCGTGACGTGGCGGTCGCTCTTCTGCCAGGGCTGTCCGGTCGGGACGAAGATCACCTCGTCCAGGTGGAACGCGCTGGCGACCTCACTGGCGGCGACGAGGTGTCCGTGGTGGATCGGGTCGAAGGTGCCGCCCATCACACCGAGGCGCCTCTTCACCGGCGCCGATCCGCCGGAATTCCCGGTCTGCTCTCCCATGGCGCCACACCTTACGCGACGCCCGTTACGGTGCGGGAACGCCCGGGGGCCGGGTCCTCCGGGCACACGTACGGGAGCGGCCGGCTACTCCGCCGGACGCTCCCCCGGGCCGTCGGCCGCCGGGTCGAGCGCCCGGCGGTCGTGTCTGCGGGCCTAGCGGTCCTTGTTGAAGCGGGTGGTCACGAAGAGCAGCAGCAGGAGGACGAACAGGGCGGCGCCACCCGTCAGGTACGGGTTGAGGCTGTCGTGGTTGCCCCCCTCGCCCTCGTTCGCGAGAAGGTTCAGGACGGGGAGTGCGGCGGCAGTGCTCATGGTCGGCGGACCTTCTCGGCTCGGTGACGGGCAGGAGGTGTCGTCGGGCCGGTGAGGGCCCGTCCGTCATCGTACGGGGGGTTACACGGCAACCGCTCGGCGGCCCACCGCGTCTGAACCGCCGTGAGCCCGCGCCCGTGGACGTCCCCGCGCCGATGCACGGCCGACCGCCGGTCCGCGGCAGGTCAGTTGTTGCGGCCGGCCCGGAGCAGGAGCCAGGCGAGCAGGCCGACCCCGACGAACGAGGCCACCACGATGATCCGCAGGAAGATCCCGGGACCGTTCTCCGAGGAGATCGGGGCGGCCAGGCTGACAAGGGCTTCGGTGGACATCTGCGGGCTCCTCGGACTGCTCGGTGCCGCGGCCAGGTCTGGCTCGGCTCTCCCGGGCATTCAGGGTAAACCGGCCTCACACCGGCGCCGCCCACCGCCCCCTCGGCCCCGGAAACGCGTCGCCGGGCACGCACCCGGGCCCCGCCCAGGGCCCGCCAGGGGCGCACGCCCGGGCGCACGTAGGGTGACGGCGGGGACGAGTACGCAACCGCGGACGTTGCAGAGACAGTCGTTGTAGGCGAAGACCAGCGGGGGCCGGCCAGCGGCCGGGGCCGCCGTCGACCAGGAGGTACTCACACATGACCGACACGACCGCGAAGACCCCGAGCCGTCGCCGCCAGCGGTTCCCGGAGATCTCCACCCGGGCCTGGGAGCATCCGGCGGACCGCTCGGCGCTGGTCGCGCTGCGCAAGCTGACCGGCTTCGACGACGTGCTGAAGAAGCTCGCCGGTCTGGTCTCCGAGCGCTCGATCCGCCTGATGTTCCTGGCCACCGCCGTGAAGACCTCGGAGCGCCAGTTCCCCGAGCTGCACGCCATGGTCCGCGACGCCGCCTACGTGCTCGACCTGGACAAGGTCCCGGACCTGTACGTCACCCAGGACCCGGCGGTCAACGCGTTCTGCATCGGCATCGACACGCCGATCATCGTGGTCACCAGCGGCCTGGTGGAGCTGCTGGACGAGGAGGAGCTGCGCTCGGTGATCGGCCACGAGGTCGGTCACGCGATGTCCGGCCACGCGGTGTACCGGACGATGCTGCTGATCCTCACCAACATCGCCGCCCGGATCGCCTGGGTGCCGCTGGGCAACCTGGCGATCATGGCGATCATCACCGCGCTCAAGGAGTGGTTCCGCAAGGCCGAGCTCTCCAGCGACCGGGCCGGCCTGCTGGCCGGACAGGACCTCCAGGCGTCCATGCGGGCCCTGATGAAGCTGGCCGGCGGCCACAACCTGGCCGAGATGAACGTCGACGCCTTCCTGGAGCAGGCCGAGGAGTACGAGAAGGCCGGGGACCTGCGCGACGGCGTGCTCAAGCTGCTCCAGGTGCTGCCGCAGAGCCACCCGTTCGCGGTGGTCCGGGTCGCGCAGCTGAAGAAGTGGGCGGAGGGCGACGAGTACCGCTCGATCCTGGCCGGCGCCTACCCGCGCCGCACCGACGACTCCGAGACCTCGGTCGGCGACCAGTGGAAGGCCGCCGCCGACCACTACACGACCACGGTGAAGGAGAGCAAGGACCCGCTGATGGGCCTGATCCGCGACGTGGCGGGCGGTGCGGCCACCGTCGGCGGCAAGCTGCGCGACACCTTCACCGGCGCCACCCGCAACGGCAACGGCACCAACGGGAACGGCAGCAACGGCGACGGTTCCCGCGACGGCAGCTGACCCGCTCCCCCGCACACCAGGACGGCCCTCGGCACCCGCCGGGGGCCGTCCCGCTGCCCCGGCCCGACGGCTCCCGCCTCAGCTCCCGGCGAGCACCCCGCACATCTGCCACGCCGGCCGGGCGTGGTTGCCCGGATCGACGGGCGGCGGCACCGTCGACGCCGCGGCCGGTGGCGGCGTGGGCGGCGCGGCGGCGTCCGCGGTCGCCAGCACCGGCTGGACGGCGCCGGCCAGCGAGCCGTCGCACGGCGCGGGACCGGCCTGCAGCACCGAGTCCACCAGCCGCAGCCGCGCCGACGCCAGGTCGGTCCGGTCGAACTCGAAGCTCAGCTGTCGCCGCACGGTCTCCAGGGTGACCGGCGCGCCGCTCGGCGCACCGGCCGCCTTCAGCGCGTAGACGAAGGTGTGGTCGGTGGCGATCTCCAGGGTCCCGTTGTCCGCCTCGTCGATCCGCATCGCGCCCGCGACCTTCACCGTGTCGGCGGCCAGCGCGACCTGCGCCGGGTCGAACCGGACCAGCCAGCCGGTCAGCGCGTGGTGCCGGTCGTCGGTCGGCTGGACCACGCTGGCGTCGAACTGCGCCTGCTCGCCCGGCGTCACGAAGGCCCGGACGTCGGCGGTCGCGCCCTGCACCAGCGTGGCGGGCGCGAGCGAGGAGGCGACCAGGTAGCGCTGGACGGTGTCGAGCGCCTTGGTCACCTCGATCCGGGAGAAGTGCCCGGTCGCGGCCCCGGCCGGCGTCCCGAGCCCGACCGCGCCGTCGCCGTAGCCGGGCGGCAGTCCGGCGAACGGGTCGGCCGGGTCGGCGACCGCCCGGACCGCCGAGGCCGGACTCAACGCCACCAGGCTGACGGTCAGTTGACTTCCCTCGGGCCGGGCCGCGGGGCGCGTCGGCGAGCTCACTCCGAAGTAGACGGCGGCGCCGAAGGCCAGCAGGATCACCAGCAGCAGGGCGAGCGCCTGGCGGGGCACGGTGCCCAGCGGCCCGAGGCGGACCTTGGGCCGGGTGGCCCTGCCGTACGCGCCGGCCAGCCGCTCCCGCGCCGACAGCTCCTGGATCCGGGCAGCGCGGACGAACGACTCGTCGAAGACCACGGACCGGTATTCGTCGTCGTTTCCGGAACCACCGTCGGGCGCACCCTCCGGAGGCTCACGCGGGTCACCCATGACACCAGGGTAAGGCGCACCCTCGCCCCGCCACGAGGCCTCTGGCACAGAACACCGGAAGCTCTCCGTGACCGGTGGCAGCCGCCCCGGGGCGCAACGGACCGCCGTCCCGCCGGTCGGCGGCTCAGCCCGCCGGGGCCGTGACCACCAGCGACGGCTCAGCCGGGGGCGGCGCCGGGTCGTTCCCCGGGCTGCTGTTCCCGGACTCGGGCCGCCTGGGCGCGCCCCCGGGGCCGCCCACACCCTGGTAGACGGCGGCGACCGCCATGGCGATCAGGCCCACGCCCATGATCACGGCGAGCACCCAGGCCACCGGCCGGTGCCAGCGCTGCTGGGCGACGTAACGGCCGCGCCGAGCGCCGAGCGGGTCGAAGCCGACCCGGCCCCAGCGGCGCGCACGCCGCTGGGTGGACCGGCCCGGGCCGGTCCACGGATCGGGATAGCGGTGATCGTCGTCGAGTCCGCCCGGGTACGGGCGGAGCTCCAGCGGCACCCCGTCACCGGCCGGGGCTTCGTAGCCCCAGGCCGGACCGGCCGCGTCCGGCTCGAACCGGGCCTCGGCAGCGGCGAGCTGCCGCTCCTTGGCCGTCGGCTCGTGCACGGCGGCGGACCGCACGAAGGCCTCATCGAAGACCACGGTGGCGAACTCGTCGTCCGCACCACCGTGGTCGGCGCCGTCGGGGTACGGCAAGCCCCCCACATCCTCAGCCACGGATTCAGCGTATTACCGGGAGGGCGATTTGTCTGTGGCTCCTCGCAGTTGGTCCATCACCCGTGTGACGCGGGCCTGCCCGGACCGGCCCCCGGTCGCTGCCGGTCTCCGGCCAGGGCCCCTGGCCGGAGACCGCTCCGGACGCCGGTCAGACGGCGTCGGCCGTGCCCCCCACGGTCTGCGTCGCCTCGCCCCGCACATGCCCGTCACCAGTGACGATGTACTTGGTGCTGGTCAGCTCGGGCAGCCCCATCGGGCCGCGGGCGTGCAGCTTCTGGGTGGAGATCCCGATCTCGGCCCCGAAGCCGAACTCGCCGCCGTCGGTGAACCGGGTGGAGGCGTTGACGGCCACCGTGGTCGAGTCGACCAGCTGGGTGAAACGGCGGGCGGCGGCCTGCGAGGTGGTGACGATCGCCTCGGTGTGGCCGGAGGACCAGCGGCGGATGTGCGCGACGGCGGCGTCCAGCGAGGGCACCACGGCCGCGGCCAGGTCGTAGGAGAGGTACTCGGTCTCCCAGTCCTCGTCGGTGGCGGGCAGCACCGTGGCGGCCGTGCCCTCGGCGGCCTTGAGGACCTCGTCGTCACCGTGCACGGTGACCCCGGCCTCGGCGAGCGCGGCGAGGGCGAGCGGCAGGAAGGCGTCGGCGACGTCCTGGTGGACCAGCAGGGTCTCCGCCGAGTTGCAGACGCTGACGCGCTGTGCCTTGGAGTTGAGCAGGATGCCGACGGCCATGGCGAGGTCCGTCTGCGCGTCCACGTAGACGTGGCAGTTGCCGGTCCCGGTCTCGATCACCGGAACGGTCGAACCCTCGACGACGGCGCGGATCAGCGAGGCACCGCCGCGCGGGATCAGCACGTCGACCAGGCCGCGGGCCCTCATCAGCTCCTGGACGGAGTCCCGGCTCTCGCCCGGCACCAGCTGGACGGCGTCGGCGGGCAGCCCCGCCCCGGCGACGGCGTCGCGCAGGACGGCGACCAGTGCGCTGTTGGAACGGTAGGCGGAGGCCGAGCCGCGCAGCAGCACCGCGTTGCCGGACTTCAGGCAGAGCGCGGCGGCGTCCACGGTGACGTTCGGCCGGGCCTCGTAGATGATGCCGACCACGCCGAGCGGCACCCGGACCTGGCGCACATCCAGACCGTTGGGCAGGGTGTAGCCGCGGATCACCTCGCCGACCGGGTCGGGCAGACCGGCCACGTCGCGGACGTCGGAGGCGATCGCGGCGATCCGCTCCTCGGTGAGGGTCAGCCGGTCGATCACCGACTCGGGGGTGCCGGCCGCGCGGGCGCGGGCGACGTCCTCGGCGTTGGCGGCGGTGATCTCGGCCGCGCGGGCCACCAGGGCGTCCGCGACGGCCTGCAGCGCGGAGTCCTTCGCCCCGCGCGGCAGCGGGGCGAGCGCGGCGGCCGCCTCCCGGGCACGGCGCGCTACGGCGAGGACGGGGCTGTCGGCGGTGGCGAGATCGCTGGTCATGCGCCAAGGGTAGCGACTGCCCCGACCCCGCCCGCCGGGTATTTCGCCCGGTGAGACACCCCCGGCCCGACCCGGCCCCCGGGGGTGTCCCGCCGGGGGCGGTCAGTAGGGGTGGACTCCGCCCAGGTGCGGCTGCGCGCCGCCGAACCCCTCGGCGACCCGCTTGTGGTAGGTCGCCCGGTCCACCACCTCCAGGCCGACGATCTCCCACGGCGGCAGGCCGGCGGTCACCTTGTGCTCGCCCCAGAGCCGCAGCGCGATCGCGGCCGCGTCGTGCAGGTCCCGGGCCTGCTCCCAGTACCGGATCTCCGCGTGGTCGGCGGCGTAGCGGGCGGTCAGGAAGAACGAGTGGTCGTGCGCCAGCCGCTCCAGCCCGGCCCGCAGCGCGGTGAGCGGGGTGACCTGCCCGGCGACGCTCAGCACCACGTGCCAGAGCCGGGCCTGCTCGGGCCCGACGGGCGGCTCGGTCTCGTCACGCCGGTCCGGCCGGAGCGGGCGCACCGTGCCCGGCCCCTGGGACGGCGGACCGGACGAACCCGCGGGAGCGTCGCCCCCGCCGCCGTCGATGCTGGTCAGCCGCCGGCCTGCCGTCCCTCCGGTCAGCGCTGCCTCGCGCCTGCTTTCCACCGGCGGCCTCCTGTTCGGCGATGTCGTGTCGTCGTGCCCGCCGGCCCCGGCCCGACGCGTACGGCTGCGCCCCTCCTCGCCCGCGGCCGGACGTGTCCCCGTGCGGAGCCGCCCGCCTTCCGCCGGCCGGCCCACGGCCGGTCAGCCGCGCAGGACGACCAGGTCGTCGCGGTGGACGACCTCCCGCTCGTAGGCGGCGCCGAACTCCTGGGCCAGGTCTCGGGTGGACCGGCCGAGCAGGCGGGGCAACTCCCTCGCATCAAAGTTGACCAGTCCGCGCGCCACGATGTGGCCGTTTTCGGCAAGAAGGTCCACCGGATCGCCCGCGGCGAACTCGCCGTCCACCCCGACCACCCCGGCGGGCAGCAGCGAGGCGCCGCCGGAGACGACGGCGCGGACGGCTCCGGCGTCGAGGTGCAGGGCGCCGCGCGGGCTGCTGGCGTGGGCCAGCCAGAGCATCCGGTCGGAGGAGCGGCTGCCGGTGCGCCGGAAGAGGGTGCCGGTGGGCCGGCCGGACAGGGCGTCGGCGGCGTGGCTGGCCGCGGTGAGCACCACGGGGATCCCGGCGCCGGTGGCGATCCGGGCCGCCTCGACCTTGGTGACCATGCCGCCGGTGCCGACGCCCGCCTTGCCCGCGCTGCCGATCTCGATGCCGTCCAGATCGTGCGGGCCGGACACCTCGGCGATCCGGCTGGTGCCGGGGCGGCTGGGATCGCCGTCGTAGAGGCCGTCCACGTCGGAGAGGAGGACGAGCAGGTCGGCCCGGACCAGGTGGGCGACCAGCGCGGCCAGCCGGTCGTTGTCACCGAACTTGATTTCGGCGGTGGCGACGGTGTCGTTCTCGTTGACGATCGGCATCGCGCCCATCGCCAGCAGCTGGTCGAGGGTCCGGTAGGCGTTGCGGTAGTGGACGCGGCGGCTCGCGTCCTCGGCGGTGAGCAGCACCTGGCCGACCCGGAGGCCGTAGCGGGCGAAGGAGGCGGTGTAGCGGGCGACCAGCAGGCCCTGGCCGACGCTGGCGGCGGCCTGCTGGCGGGCGAGGTCCTTGGGGCGCCGCTCCAGTCCGAGCGGGGCGAGGCCGGCGGCGATCGCGCCGGAGGAGACGAGGACCACCTCGGGGGCGTCGGCGCGGGCGCGCACCTTGGCGAGGGCGTCGACGAGGGCGTCGACGCGGTCGGCGTCCAGGCCCCCGGCCGCCGTGGTGAGTGAGGAGGAGCCGACCTTGACGACGATCCGGCGTGCGGTCAGCACCTCCGTCCGCAGGGAGTCCTCGCTCATCTCGCTGTTCGCCCTTCCGGTGTGGTGCGCTACGGCGGGGCCGGGCCCGGCCGCCACCCCCGCAATCTACGCGATCGGTACGGACCGTCCGCCGCGCGTTCCAGCCGCCGGACAGCGAACCGGACGGCGATCCGGACGACGGCCCGGAGGCGGCCGGACGGCGACCCGGAGGCCGCGCCTTCCGCCGACCCCCCGTCAACGAGCAGGCCCCCGCCTCCCGTTCGGGAGACAGGGGCCGTAGGGGCCGGTACCGGCTACTCTTCCTCGTCGTCGCCTTCCAGGGCGGCCGGACGACCGCTGGAGAGCGCCTCGAAGGCCAGGAACTCCGCCTCGGCGGCGTCCCGGTTCTTCTGCTTGTCACGGCGGCGGTCGACCGCGGGACGCGGGCTGTCCATGCGGTGGTCCTCACCGCGGCGGCCGAGCATCTCGGCGCCGGCAGCCATGGTCGGCTCCCAGTCGAAGACGACGGCGTTGTCCTCCGCGCCGATGATGACGGTGTCGCCCTCGTGGGCGCCGACCTTCCAGAGCTTCTCCTCGACGCCGAGGCGGGCCAGCCGGTCGGCCAGGTAGCCGACGGCCTCGTCGTTGGAGAAGTCCGTCTGGCGGACCCAGCGCTCCGGCTTGACGCCGCGGATGCGGAAGGCGCCGTCCTCCTCGGTGATCGTGAAGCCGGCGTCGTCGACGGCGGTCGGCCGGAGCACGATCCGGGTGGACTCCTCCAGCGGCTTGGCGGCGCGGGCCTCGGTGACGATCTGCGCCACGGCGAAGCTCAGCTCGCGCAGGCCCTTGCGGGAGGCCGCGGAGACCTCGAAGACGCGGTAGCCGAGCTCCTCCAGCGAGGTGCGGGTGAGGTCGGCGATGTCCTGGCCGTCCGGCACGTCGATCTTGTTGAGCGCGACCAGGCGCGGCCGGTCCTCCAGCCCGCCGTACTCGGCGAGCTCGGCCTCGATGGTCTCCAGGTCGCTCACCGGGTCGCGGCCGGGCTCCAGGGTGGCGCAGTCGAGCACGTGCACGAGCACCGAACAGCGCTCGACGTGCCGCAGGAACTCCAGGCCGAGGCCCCTGCCCTGGCTGGCGCCGGGGATCAGGCCGGGCACGTCGGCGATGGTGTAGACCGTGTCGCCGGCGGTGACCACGCCGAGGTTGGGGATCAGGGTGGTGAACGGGTAGTCCGCGATCTTCGGCTTGGCGGCGGAGAGCACCGAGATCAGCGAGGACTTGCCGGCGCTCGGGTAGCCGACCAGGGCCACGTCGGCGACGGACTTGAGCTCCATGACGATGTCACGGGCGTCACCGGGCTCGCCGAGCAGCGCGAAGCCGGGCGCCTTGCGGCGGGACGACGCGAGCGCCGCGTTGCCGAGGCCGCCGCGGCCGCCCTGGGCGGCGACGAAGCTGGTGCCGTGGCCGACCAGGTCGGCGAGCACGTTGCCCTGCCGGTCGAGCACGACGGTGCCGTCCGGGACCGACAGCACGAGGTCGTGGCCGTCGGCGCCGGTGCGGTGGCCGCCGGCGCCGGGCTTGCCGTTGGTCGCCTTGCGCTTGGGCGAGTGGTGGTACTCCAGCAGGGTGGTCACCTGCGCGTCGACGGTGAGGATGACGCTGCCGCCCTCGCCGCCGTTTCCGCCGTCCGGGCCGCCGAGCGGCTTGAACTTCTCCCGGTGTACGGAGGCGCAGCCGTGGCCCCCGTTACCCGCGGCGACGTGGAGCTCGACGCGGTCCACGAAGGTGGTCATGGGGTGTGCCTCCAGTACGAAGAGTGTGCGGTGCGATGTCGCTACCTGCGGTAAAGCACGAAGGGTGGACCGGATCATTCCGGCCCACCCCTCATTGTGAGTCTGGTGTGACTCAGGCCTCGGTGGCCACGATGTTGACGACCTTGCGGCCGCGGCGGGTGCCGAACTGCACAGCACCGGCGGTCAGCGCGAACAGGGTGTCGTCGCCACCGCGGCCGACACCGGCACCCGGGTGGAAGTGGGTGCCGCGCTGGCGGACGAGGATCTCGCCGGCCGAGACGACCTGGCCGCCGAAGCGCTTGACGCCGAGGCGCTGGGCGTTCGAGTCACGGCCGTTACGGGTAGAGCTTGCGCCCTTCTTGTGTGCCATCTCGCTATCCCCTTACTTGCTGACGGAGTCGATGCTCGTGATCCGCACAGCGGTGTGCTGCTGGCGGTGACCCTGGCGGCGACGGTAACCGGTCTTGTTCTTGTAGCGCAGGATGACGATCTTGTCGCCCTTGGTCTGGTCGACCACCTCGGCGTGAGCCTTCACACCGGCCAGCACCCACGGGTCGGAGGTGACAGCGTCACCGTCGACGATCAGGATGGTGGAGAGCTCCACCGAGTCACCCGACTTGGCCTCGATACGGTCGATCTCCAGCACGTCGCCGACGGCGACCTTGTGCTGGCGGCCGCCTGCGCGAACGATCGCGTACATGCGGTACCTACTTTCCTAACTCGGTCGGAGCTCCTGATGCCAGCCGCCTGGGTACGGACACAGGGGCCTCTCCCCGACACCTCTGACGAGGGCCCGGAAGGTGATGTGCTCGGGAGCAAGGCGTAGACACGCCGATGGTCAAGAATACGGACCGGCCGCCTCGGGAGCAAACCGGCACGTACGGGCCCGGGGCGGACTGGGTCCGCCCCGGGCCGGGCACTACTCGGCCGCCGTATCACCCTCGGCGGCCGCCGCCTTCTTGGCCGCCGCGCTGGTCCGCTTGGTGGCGGTCTTGCGGGCGGTGGTCTTCTTGGCCGTCGTCGTCGTCTTCTTGGCGACGGCGGTCTTCTTGGCGGCGGTCTTGCGGGCGGCCCGCTTCTTCGGTGCCGGCGCCTCCTCGGCGGGCTCCTCGGTCACGGTCTCCGTGTCCGAGTCCGTCCCGTCGGCGACCGCCTCGGCGGCCTCCTCCGTGGCGGCCGGCTCGACGGCGACAGGCGCGGCGGCAGGCTCGGCCGGCTCGGCGACCGGCTCGGCCGGGGCCTCCTCGGCGGGCTTCTCGGCGGCCGCGAAGGCCGACTGCAGCGCCGCCTCGGCCTTGGCCTGCAGGACGACGATCTCCGCACCGCCCGGGGCCCCGGCGGGGGCCGTGGCCTTGCGCACGGCACGGCGGCGGGTACGACCGGCCGGCGCAGCGGCGGGAGCCGGCTCGACGGCCTGCGGGGCCTCGACGACGGTCTCGACGGTCTCGACGGCCACCGGCTCGGCGGCGGGGACCTCGGTCCCCGGCACCTCGATCGCCAGCTGTCCCTCGATCTCCTCGCGCACCGGCGCGTCGAAGTCCTCGGCCGCCTCCAGCGTCTCCTCGGTCTCCTCGATCTCCAGGGCCTCGACGGCCTGCGGCTCCTCGTGGGCCGCACCGCCCTTGCCCCGGCGACGGCGCTTGCCGCCACCCGCGCCGGCCTCGACGGCGAGCGCGCCGCCGCCGTTGCCGTGGACGTGGGAGCTCGGCTGCTCCATGTGGACGATCACGCCGCGGCCGTTGCAGTGGACGCACGGCTCGGAGAAGGACTCCAGCAGGCCCTGGCCGACCCGCTTGCGGGTCATCTGCACCAGGCCCAGCGAGGTGACCTCGGCCACCTGGTGCTTGGTCCGGTCCCGGCCCAGGCACTCCAGCAGGCGGCGCAGCACGAGGTCCCGGTTGGACTCCAGGACCATGTCGATGAAGTCGATCACGATGATGCCGCCGAGGTCGCGCAGCCGCAGCTGGCGCACGATCTCCTCGGCCGCCTCGATGTTGTTCCGGGTGACCGTCTCCTCCAGGTTGCCGCCCTGGCCGACGAACTTCCCGGTGTTGACGTCGATGACGATCATCGCTTCGGTGCGGTCGATCACCAGCGAACCGCCGCTGGGCAGCCAGACCTTGCGGTCCAGCGCCTTCATCAGCTGCTCGTCGATCCGGTAGGTGGCGAAGACGTCCACCTCGGAGGTCCACCGCTGGAGCCGCCCGGCGAGGTCCGGCGCCACGTTGGAGACGTAGTCGTGGATGGTGTTCCACGCCTCGGTGCCGGAGACGATGACCTTGGTGAAGTCCTCGTTGAAGATGTCGCGGACGACCCGGACGGTCATGTCCGGCTCGCCGTACAGCAGCGCCGGGGCGTTCCCGCTGGTGGCCCGCTTCTGGATGTCCTCCCACTGCTGCTGCAGCCGCTGGACGTCGCGGGTCAGCTCCTCCTCGGAGGCGCCCTCGGCGGCGGTGCGCACGATGACGCCCGCGTCGTCCGGGACGATCTTCTTGAGGATCTGCTTCAGACGGGCGCGCTCGTTCTCCGGCAGCTTGCGGGAGATGCCGGTCATCGAGCCCTCGGGCACGTACACCAGGTAGCGGCCGGGGAGCGAGATCTGGCTGGTCAGGCGGGCGCCCTTGTGGCCGATCGGGTCCTTGGAGACCTGGACCAGCACGGACTGGCCGGACTTCAGCACCGACTCGATCCGGCGCGGGCCGCCGTGGCCGCCCAGCGCGCCGAAGTTGACCTCACCGGCGTACAGGACCGCGTTGCGGCCCTTGCCGATGTCGACGAAGGCGGCCTCCATCGACGGCAGCACGTTCTGGACCTTGCCCAGGTAGACGTTGCCGACGTACGAGGTGGCCTGCTCCTTGTTGACGTAGTGCTCGACCAGCACGCCGTCCTCAAGGACGCCGATCTGGGTCCGCTGGCCGTTCTGGCGCACCACCATGACGCGCTCGACCGACTCGCGGCGGGCCAGGAACTCGGCCTCGGTGATGATCGGCACCCGACGGCGGCCCAGCTCGCGGCCCTCGCGGCGGCGCTGCTTCTTGGCCTCCAGACGGGTGGAGCCCTTGATGGACTGCACCTCGTCCGGGTCGAACGACGGCTCGGTGGAGCGGCGGCGCGGCTCGCGCACCTTCACCACCGTGCGGACGCCGTCCTCGGTGGTCTCGGCGGCCTCGACGGCGCCGGACTCACCGCTGCGGCGGCGACGGCGACGGCGACGGCGGGAGGAGGACAGGCCGGAGGCCAGGTCGTCCTCGTCGTCCTCCTCGTCCTCGGCGGCGGCGAGCGCAGCGTCGGCGGGGTGCACGGTCTCCGGGGCCTCGGCCTCGGTCTCCTCGGCCTCACCGCGGCGGCGGCGACGGCCACCCCGGCGGCGGCGGCGCGACGGGCGACCGTCCTCCCACTCGTCCTCGGCCTCGGCCTCGGGGCCGGTGGCGGGGGCCTCGACGACGGGCGTCTCGACCGGCTCGGCGACGACGACGGGCGCGGGACGCTCGACGGCGGCCGGACGCTCGACGACGGGTGCGGGCCGCTCGACGGCGGCCGGACGCTCGACGGGCGGCTTCTCCGCGGCGGCCCTGCGCTGCCGGCCCGAGGACTGCACGCGGACCTGGGTGCGGGTGCGACGACGGCGGCCGACGCCGCTGTACTCGAACTCGTCCTCCTCGCCACGCTCCTCCGGCACGGCGGGTGCCTCGACCGGGGCAGCCGCCGCGGCGGGCTGCGCCGCGGGTGCCGCGGGCGGGGCGACGTAGGGGGCCGGCTCCTGGAAGACCGGAGCCTGGAAGATCGCGGTGGACGGGCGGACCGCGCGGCGGCGCACCCGGCCGGTGACCGGCTCGGGCTCGGCGACCGGTGCGGGCGCCGCGGCGACGGGCTCCGCGACGGCGGGCTTCACCTCGACGGCCGACTCCTCGGCCGGCTCCTCCTCGGCCACCGGCTCCTCGACAGCCGGCTCGACCGGGGTCTCGACGACCGGGGCCGCCTCGACCACACGGCGGCGGCGGGGACGGCGGGCCGGCGCGGCGGGCGCCTCCTCCACCGGAGCGGCCTCGACCGGCGCCACCTCGGCGACGGCCGGCTGCTCGGCGGCGGGCTGGTCCTCGATGGCCGGTGCCTCGACCGGAGCGGCCTCGGCCTTCTTGCGGGTCCTGCGGGCCCGCACGGGCTTCTCGGCCGCGGGCGCCTGGTCGGCGGCCTTCTCGGCCGGCTTCTCGGCCTTCGCGGCCCTTCCGGCGGGCTTCTCGGCCGCCGGGGCCTCGGCCTCGGCCGGGACGGCGCTCGCACCGGCGTCCGGCGCGGTGACGACGATCGAGGTGGCCTCGGGCGCACCGGCGGGCGCCTCGGCCCGCTTGCGGGTCCGACGGGCGCGCACGGGCTTCTCGGCCGCCGGTTCGGCGGCGGGCGTCTCGGCGGCGGCCGGCGTCTCGACCGGCTTCACCTCGGCATCGGCCGGGATGACCGTCTCGGCGACCGCCGAGGCCGCGCCCTGCGGGGTTCCGGCCGGGCGGGACACCGCGCGGCGGCGCCGACGCGGCGGCGCGGCGGACGCGCCGTCGCCACCGGTCACGGTGGTGTCGTTCTGTTCCGTTGCCGCGGACTGCTGCGGATCGGTGTTATCGAGCATGCGGGTGGATCTCCCGTCAGGCCCCCGGGCTCCGCATCCTGGCACGGCGGGGCACCGGTGGCGCCGGCCGGCATCATGACGATGCTCGGGCCGGACCCTTTCACGGTGCCGCCGCGCGGACGCGAGGCCGCACAGGGGCTCGTAGTCTCGCTCGGCGCCCCGCACTCGCGGGGTGTCGAAAGTCTTCTGGTCTGACCAGTCTTCTGAGGTTTTCCCAAGCTGCGCCGTTCCCCAACCCCGGGTGGCTCCCGGACGGGGTCCTCGGGCCCACCGACCATCGGGGTCGGCGGGCCACAAGAGGCCGGCCTGTGCTTCGACGACGCTCGCTCCCCTGGGGAGCAGCGGGGGCCTGGAGGACCAGCGGGCCCAGTGTGAACTGGACCCGGCCTCCGCCCGCTAGGCGGACGCGGTTGCGCGCGGCTCGCCGGCCGTCAGAGGGCCGGCCGTGGCCGCGGCGCGGTCGAGCGCCAACGGGTCGGTCACCGTGCCGGTCTCCTCGTCTAGCGGCCCCTGCGCCAGCCTGGTCACCTCTGCGGGGACCGGCGGCGCCAGGTCGGCCGTCACACGGAGACCGGACAACACGTCGTCGGGTCGTACGGCGGGTGTGGCCTGTCGTACTACCAGGCGCAGTATCGCACAGGGACGGCCGGTCCGAACATCGCGGCCCCCTTCGCCGTCCGTGTCCGCACCGCCGTCGACCTGCGGCGAGGCGATTTCGAGCGCCGCCACCGCGCCGCGCGCGTCGAAGACACGCACGCCGTTCTTGGTGAGGCGTTCGACCTCGACCCGCTCCTCGGCCAGGAACGCCGCGATCGCGCGGGCCGCCTCCTCCGGGGTGACACCGTCCAGACGGACCAGCCACTCGGAGGCTTCCAGGCGCTCCACGAAGTTCGGCGTCCGCACCTCGACGGCGTCGATGACGTCCAGACCCGCGGGGAGCGATTCGTCCAGTTGGGCGCGCAGCTCCTCGGGGTCGCGCAGTGCGGCGAGGCCGATCTCCAGGTACTCCGCCTCGCTGGCCACACCGGTCGGCGCGGCGTTGGCGTACGACACCTTCGGGTGCGGAGTGAAGCCAGCCGAGTAGGCCATCGGCACGGCCGACCGGCGCAGGGCGCGCTCGAAGGCGCGCTGGAAGTCGCGGTGGCTGGTGAAGCGGAGCCGGCCGCGCTTGGTGTAGCGGAGACGGATCCGCTGCACGGTCGGTGCGGGCGGCGGACCGTCGGGCGTGCGGCGTGCCAGGTCGCTCAGTCCTTAGTCAGTTGTCCCCGTCCGTCGCAACGGCGGTTTCCCGCCACTGTCCGGACTCTGTCACCCCAAAGGGTACGCGTCCCCGCCACCCCCTCGCTCCGTTCCTGCTCAGGGGGGTCCGGTCCGGCGTCCGGAGACGACGGGACGCCCCCGCCGGACAGGTCCGGCGGGGGCGTCCCGGGTGCCGCTACTTGCCGACCACGCTCAGCGGGAGGAGCTTCTTCCCGGTGGGGCCGATCTGGATGCTCGTGTCCATCTGCGGGCAGACGCCGCAGTCGAAGCAGGGGGTCCAGCGGCAGTCGTCCACCTCGACCTCCTCCAGGGCGTCCTGCCAGTCCTCCCAGAGCCAGTCCTTGTCGAGACCGCTGTCCAGGTGGTCCCAGGGCAGCACCTCCTCGTAGGTGCGCTCACGGGTGGTGTACCAGTCGACGTCCACGCCCGTGCCGGCCAGGCCCTTCTCGGCGGAGGCCATCCAGCGGTCGTACGAGAAGTGCTCGCGCCAGCCGTCGAAACGGCCGCCGTCCTCGTAGACCGCCCGGATGACGGCGCCGATCCGGCGGTCGCCGCGCGAGAGCAGGCCCTCGACGATGCCGGGCTTGCCGTCGTGGTAGCGGTAGCCGATGTTCTTGCCGTACTTGCGGTCGCCGCGGATGGAGTCGCGCAGCTTGGCCAGGCGGGCGTCGGTGGCCTCGGCGGAGAGCTGCGGGGCCCACTGGAACGGGGTGTGCGGCTTGGGCACGAACCCGCCGATGGAGACGGTGCAGCGGATGTCGTTCTGGCCGGTGACCTCGCGGCCCTTCTGGATGACGTTCTTCGCCATCTCACCGATCTGGAGCACGTCGTCGTCGGTCTCGGTGGGCAGGCCGCACATGAAGTACAGCTTCACCTGGCGCCAGCCGTTGCCGTAGGCGGTGGCGACGGTGCGGATGAGGTCCTCCTCCGACACCATCTTGTTGATCACCTTGCGCATGCGCTCACTGCCGCCCTCGGGGGCGAAGGTGAGCCCGGAGCGGCGGCCGTTGCGGCTCAGCTCGTTGGCGAGGTCGATGTTGAAGGCGTCGACGCGGGTGGACGGCAGCGACAGGCCGATCTTGTCCTCGGTGTAGCGGTCCGCGAGGCCCCTGGCGATGTCGCCGATCTCGGTGTGGTCGGCGGAGGAGAGCGACAGGAGGCCGACCTCCTCGAAGCCGGTGGCCTTGAGCCCGCGTTCCACCATCTCGCCGATGCCGGTGATGCTTCGCTCCCGCACGGGGCGCGTGATCATGCCGGCCTGACAGAAACGGCAGCCGCGGGTACAGCCGCGGAAGATCTCGACGGACATCCGCTCGTGCACGGTCTCGGCGAGCGGGACGAGCGGCTGCTTGGGGTAGGGCCACTCGTCGAGGTCCATGACGGTGTGCTTGGAGACCCGCCACGGGACGCCGGGGGCGTTCGGCACGACGCGGCCGATCCGGCCGTCGGGCAGGTACTCGACGTCGTAGAAGGCGGGCACGTACACGCCGCCGGTGCGCGCGAGGCGCAGCAGCAGCTCCTCGCGACCGCCGGGGCGGCCCTCCTCCTTCCAGGCCCGGACGATCCGGGTGATGTCGAGCACGGCCTGCTCGCCGTCGCCGACCACGGCGCAGTCGATGAAGTCCGCGATCGGCTCGGGGTTGAACGCGGCGTGGCCGCCGGCCAGCACGATCGGGTCCTCGTCGGTCCGGTCCCGGGCGTTCAGCGGGATGCCGGCCAGGTCGAGGGCCGTGAGCATGTTGGTGTAGCCGAGCTCGGTGGAGAAGGAGAGCCCGAACACGTCGAAGGCGCGCACCGGCCGGTGGGCGTCAACGGTGAACTGGGGGACGCGGTGCTCGCGCATCAACGCCTCCAGGTCCGGCCAGACGCTGTAGGTGCGCTCGGCCAGCACACCCTCCTGCTCGTTGAGCACCTCGTAGAGGATCATGACGCCCTGGTTGGGCAGGCCGACCTCGTAGGCGTCGGGGTACATCAGCGCCCAGTGGACGTCGCAGGCGTCCCAGTCCTTGACGGTCGAGTTGAGCTCGCCGCCGACGTACTGGATCGGCTTCTGGACGTGCGGGAGGAGGGCCTCCAGGCGTGGGAAGACCGATTCGACAGTCATGTACTAGGAACCCTTACGACGTTTGATGGCCGCCGTGCTCACCGATGGGCGACGGCTGGGAGGGGTGACCCTCAAGGGTAGCCGAATCGCGGCAGGCTCATCCCGGCCGGCCCGTGCCGCGCTCCGCGGCCGGGGCCGCTCCGGCGGGTGAACGGCGCCCTACGGCGCGGCGTCGACGGTGGTTGACACGTTCGAAGGACGCGTGCGCTACTGGCAAGGCTCTGCCGGAGGGTCCTGCACGCCGTCGAGGCAAGGGAGTTGACCATGCACAAGGCAACCGGCCCCGGCCTCCTGCCCGGGACCGTGGTCCTCCCGCCCGGAGCCGCGGGCGGCTGACCCCGCGGGCGGCCCGGCGCAGGCCCCGGCGCAGGCGCCCCGTCCACGCGCGGTATCCGGACGCCCCACCGGGGTATGTCCCGCAGACGGGTCTCACCGACCGGCCCTCACCGACCGGTCTCCGTCGTACAGCCTTCACAGCCTTCGCCGAACAGCCCCCACGGATCGGCCTTCACCGGTCGGCCCCCGCAGTGCCCCCTCGCATTCCCCCACCGCATTTCCCACCGCATTCCCCCGTCGAAACGACCCCGAGGACAGCCCCCGAGGACAGGCCACAGCGCCGCCCGCACACGGGCGTGCCCGAGGACAGGAGAGCCATGACCGACACGGGCCCACGGGTACGCCGGATCGGACCGCCGCGCCAGGACATCGAGAGTTACCCGACGGTCGCCCGCGCGGTCGCGGCCGCCCAGCGGCTGGCCCGCCGCCACCCCGACCGCTGTCGCGTCCGCGAGGTGGGCCGCTCCCGGGCCGGCCGGCCGCTGGTGCTGCTCTCCGTCGACGACGGGGAGCACACCGTCCTGGCGGTCGGCGGCCCGCACCCGAACGAGCCGGTGGGCATGGCCGCCGCGGTCCGGCTGGCCGAGCGGGTGCTGGAGCTGCCGCCCCGCCCGGGGGTCGGCTGGCACGTGCTGCTCTGCCTGGACCCGGACGGCGCCGCGCTCAACGAGGGCTGGCTGCACGGCCCGCTCACCCCGGCCCGGCACTACGAGCACTTCTTCCGGCCGGCGTTCGACGAGCAGCCCGAGCTGCCGCCGGCCCCGGACGGCGACCGGCCGCCGATGCCGGAGAGCCGGGCGCTGACCGGCCTGATCGACGAGCTGCGCCCGGTGCTGCAGTGTTCGCTGCACGGTGTGGACTTCGGTGGCGCGTTCGTGCAGCTCACCCGGCCGCTGCCGGGTCTGGCGGAGGGGTTCGCACGGTCGGTGGCGCGGGCCGGCATCCCGCTGGACGTCGACTCCTACGACGCGGTCGGCTGGGACAGCCCGGCCCCGGGGGCGTACGTGATGCCGGCGCCGGGCGGCGGTTCGCAGGCGCTGCCGGACCGTCCGGAGCTGTCGACCTGGTCGTACGCGGGCCGGTACGGCGGGGTGACGGCCGTGCTGGAGGTGCCGATGTGGGCGATCGACGCGGTCGGCGACTCCCGTCCGTACCCGGACGCGCGCGCCGCCGTGGGGGCCGCCGCCCGGACGCTGGGCGACCGGGTCGAGGAGCTGGTCGGGATGCTGCCGCAGGTGCCGCCGCACGCCGGGGTGGCGTACGGGCCGCTGCTGCGCTCGATCGAGTTCAACCTGGAGGTCTGCCCGCTGCTGCTGGAGGAGTGGCGCACCGAGTGGTCGGTGGCGCCGCTGTCGGTGTCCCGGGTGACGACCGCCCGGATCGTCGCGGCGCGGCTGCCGCTGCGGGTCGCCTCGATGCTGCTGCGGCTGCTGGCGGACTCCGGGGGCCCGGCGGCCGACGCGGCCAGGGCGCGGGCCCGGGCGATCGTGGCGGCGAGCCTGGACGGCCTGCACCGGCTGGGCACCCGCTGGGTGCCGGTCGACGCCCAGGTCTCCCACCAGGCCCGGGCGGCACTGGCCGCCGCCGACCTGCTGCTGCCGGTCTGATCGCGAACCGGTCCGATCGCGGTACGGGCCGATCGCGGTACGGGCCGGCCCGTACCGGTCCGATCGCGGGCCCGGCCGATCACTGGCCCGTCGATGCCGGTCAGAGTCGGCCAGGTCCGGTCGGGGCCGGTCGGAACCCGCCGACCAGCGGCCGCAGGTGGGGGTCGACCAGGCCGGCCAGCCGGTACTCCCCCTGCGGTGTCGGGTGCAGGCCGTCCGCGTACAGGCCGTCCGCCTCGGTGACCGGCAGCACGTCCCGGCCGTCCACCAGGTGCAGCCGGCGGTCGCCCAGCCGCTGGAGCACCCGGACGGCCGCACCGGTCAGGTCGCGGACGTCGGCCAGGGTCAGCCCGGCCGCGTTGACCACCCGCTCGCGCTCCACCGAGGGGAGCGCGGCGATCACGGCGATCGGCGTGTCCGGGTGCCCGTCCCGGATCGTCTCGACGAAGCCGCAGACGGCGGGGCCCCAGCTGCGGGCGGTGAAGACGGAGCGGATGTAGGCGTTGGTGCCGATCTCCAGGGTGACCAGGTCGGCGGGGGTGTCGCGGATCACCCGGGCGACCAGCGGGTCCAGGTAGGCCTCGCCGGCGAACCCGAGGTTGCGCAGCCGCCAGCCGTGGCGGCGGGCGAGCAGCGCGGTCCAGCTCGCGGACGGCCCCTCGGGGAACATGGCGTGGGTGAGGGAGCTGCCGTAGGCGATCCAGCGCGGGCCGGTGCGCCCGACGGGGGCCAGCAGCCGGTGGCCGCGGAGGCCGACCGCGGCGAGCCGGGTGCGGGACAGGTGCGGCAGCCAGACCTCCACCTCCGTCGGGCCTCCCGGCAGTGCCAGGTCGAGGCGGCGCCGCCCGGGGTCGAGGTGGCGCCGGTGGAGGAGTACGCCGTCGGCCAGGACGTCCACCGGCGCGGCGCCGGGCTCGGCGTCGAGGTCCAGCAGCAGTTCGGTGGCGTCGGTGCGGACGGCGAACCGGACGCCGGCCGGGATCCGGGCGAGCCGCACGAAGTTGTCCGAGAGGGCGGTGGCGATCCGCTCCTGCGGGATCCTCAGCGGCAGGACGGTGCCGCCGACCCGTTCGAAGCCGCAGACACCGTCCCAGCCGAGCCGTGCGTCCTCGGGGTCGAGCCACTCCTCCCTCCGCCTCGCGCCGGTCGCCAGGGCCGTCGCCCCGTCGCGGCCGGCTGCCGCGCCTCCCCCGTCGCCGCCGCCCGCCACCGTGCCCGCGTCGTCGCCCCCGGCCATCCCGACCCCCAAATTAGTCTGTTGGACAACAATCTGATGTTCAATCACGTACGATCGGAAAGTAGCAGCGGAAATCATCTACCGTCAAACAATCTCTCAGGAGCGTTATGCTGGCCGTCCACCACCGAAGGAGTCCCGATGGCCAGCGCCCCCCGGACCGCCCGCCTCGCGTCCCCGAGCCGGGCGGACGACGGCGGCGAGCGCCGGCGGTACTTCGCCGCGCTCACCCAGGACCGCCCCGACGTCGCCCTCTGCCGCGCCACCACCGTGGTCGCCCGGACCATCGACGAGCAGCTCTCCGGAAACCCGCTGACGGTGGCCCAGCACCTGGTGCTCAAGATGCTCGACGCCGTCGGCAGCTGCTCCCAGCAGGAGCTCAGCGAGCAGCTGCGGATCGACCGCAGCGTGATGGTCGGCTGCGTGGACGCCCTGGAGGACGCCGGCCTGGTACGCCGCGAGCGCCACCCCCGGGACCGCCGCGCCTACGCCGTCACCCCGACCCCCGACGGGGCCGCCGCCCTGGCCGACGCCGAGCGCGCCATGGCCCCCGTCCTGGACCACGCCTTCGCCGCCCTCACCCCGGACGAGCGGGCGACCCTGGTCCGCCTCACCCGCAAGCTCCTCGACGTCCCGCCGGCCGACTGAGACCCCGCCCCGCGCGGCCGGTCGGCCCATCCCGACCGGAGGCCACGGCCGTGCCGTATCCCGACCTGACCGCTGAACAGCTCCTCACCACCACCCGCGCCGTCCGCAAGCGGCTCGACCTCACCCGCCCGGTCGCCCGGGAACTGGTCGAGGAGTGCCTCGCGCTCGCCACCCAGGCCCCCACCGGCCGCAACCGCCAGCGCTGGGACTTCGTGATCGTCACCGATCCGGCCCGGCGGGCCGCCCTCGCCGACCTCTACCGGCTCGGCCTGGTCAACCCCCGCCGACCCGTCGTCCGCACCGGCCTGGACCGCACCACCGAGGACACCGCCCGGCGGCTGCGCCTCGCCGAGAGCGCCCAGCACCTCTTCGACCGTCTGCACGAGGTGCCGGTCCTGGTGGTGCCCTGCGTCCGGATCGAGGGCCGGCACGAGTTCGACTCCCACGTCGGCCAGGCGAACGCCTGGGGCTCGATCCTCCCCGCCACCTGGCAGTTCATGCTGGCCGCCCGCTCCCGCGGCCTCGGCACCGCCTGGACCACCCCGCACCTGCACTACGAGCGCGAGGCCGCCGACCTGCTCGGCATCCCCTACGAGACGGTGGCGCAGGTCGCGCTCGTCCCGCTCGCCCACACCGTCGGCACCGACTTCCGCCCCGGCCCGCGCGTGCCCACCGACCGGATCACGCACTGGGACGCCTGGTGACCACCGCCCCCGACGACGACGGCGGGGCCGGCCCGGGATCTCCCCGGACCGGCCCCGCCGTCGGCACGCCGCCCACCCTCCGGCGACGCGCCGGTCAGGCCGCTATCGGCCGCTGGCTCTGCACCGCCTGCAACAGTCCGATCGCCACCCAGGTCGAGAACATCGACGACCCTCCGTAGGACACGAACGGCAGCGGGATGCCGGCCACCGGCATGATGCCCAGGCACATCCCTATGTTCTCGAACCCCTGGAAGGCGAACCAGGCGACCACCCCGGCCGCCACGATGGTGCCGTACAGGTCGGTGGCGTGCCGGGCGATCCGGCAGGCCCGCCAGAGCACCACGCCGAGCAGCACGATGATCGCCATCGCCCCGAGGAAGCCCAGCTCCTCGCCGGCCACCGTGAAGACGAAGTCGGTCTGCTGCTCCGGCACGAACTGCCCGGTGGTCTGCGTCCCGTGGAACAGCCCCTTGCCGGTCAGCCCGCCCGAGCCGATCGCGATCCGGGCCTGGGCCGTGTTGTACCCGACGCCGGAGGGGTCGAGCGCCGGGTTGGCGAAGGCCGCGAACCGGTCGATCTGGTACTTGCTCAGCACGCCGAGCTTCCAGATCGCCACACAGCCGCCGACCCCGGTCAGGATCAGCCCGAACACCCAGCGGTTGGCCGCGCCCGAGGCGAGCAGGATGCCGAGCACGATGACGGCCATCACCATCACCGAGCCGGCGTCCGGCATCAGCATCACTATCGCCATCGGCAGCGTCGCCCAGACCAGGCCGCGGAAGACCGCCCGGTTCGCCGGGAACTCCCGCTCACCCGCGTCCACCTGCTCGGACAGCACGACCGCCATCACCAGCACGATCGCCAGTTTGGCGAACTCGGCCGGCTGCACCGAGAAGCCGCCGCCCAGCTGGATCCAGGAGTGCTGGCCGTTGATGGTCGAGCCGAGCGGGCTCAGCGTGGCCAGCAGCAGCACGATGACGCCGACGTACAGGAACGGCACCACCGTCCGGAACCGCCGGCTCCCTATCGCTATCACCACCGCGCACAGCACGGCGCCGATCATGACGTTGGTCAGGTGCCGGTACAGGAAGTACTGCGGGTCCCCGTGGGTGAGCGAGTCCCGCCCGCGGGTGGCCGACCAGACCAGCAGCGAGCTGCCGAGCGAGAGGACCACCGCGGCCAGCAGCAGTATCCAGTCGATCCGCCAGATCGGGGAGTCCTTGGCGAGTGTCCTGGGGACCCCGCGGCGCTGCGGGGCGAGCCGCAGCTGACGGTACGAGCCGTAGGAGCTCATGCCCGGCCCCTTCCGGTGGAGCGGGTGGGTTCGACGGCCGCGACCGCCGCGACCGGTACGACGACCGTCCCGGAGGGCTGCGCCGGGTCCAGGAAGACCCGCGGCGAGCCGCCGGTGACGCCCGGGTCGCCGAACGCGCCGGCGGGGTCCCCGCCGAACGACGCCGGCTTGATGATCGCGGTGCCGTCCGCGTTGAACTTCGGCAGCTCGGCCTGCGGCGTGGACAGCAGGGCCTTGCCGTTGTCGACACCGCCCTTGTCGTCGACGCCGTAGAGCGCCTGGTAGATGCGGCGGACCGCGTCACCGGAACCGCCGGAGCCGGTGCCACCCTGGCTTATCGTCATCACGACCGCGTAGTCGCGACTGTAGGTGGTCAGGTACGAGGTGGTCTGCTTGCCCTCGACCTCGGCGGTGCCGGTCTTGGCGTGCAGCTCGATCTTCCCCTGCGGCCAGCCTGCGCCGGTGAACTTCCACGCGGCGGTACCGGTCGAGACGACGCCCTTGGTGGCGTCGTCGATGTACTGCAGCGTCTTCGCGTCGGTCGGCAGCTTGCCGTCCTCGTGCGGGGCGATCTCGCGGACCAGCTCGCCGCTCGGGCTTATCACGGCCTTGGCGACGGTCGGCCGCCACAGCGTGCCGCCATTGGCCAGCGCCGAGTAGATCCGCGCCATCTGCAGCGGGGTGACGAGGGTGTCGCCCTGCCCGATCGCGTAGTTGACGGCGTCACCGGCACGCAGCACGTAGCCGTCGGCGCAGTTCTCCTTGGCGATCAGGTCGGAGTACTCCTTGCCGCCCTTCTCGGCCTGCTTGCACCAGGCGTCCTTGTTGTTGTCGTAGAAGGACTGCTTCCACTGCCGGTCCGGCACCCGGCCGGTCGCCTCGGAGGGCAGGTCGATGCCGGTCTTGGCGCCGAGGCCGAACTGGTGGGCGGTCTTGTAGAACCAGTCCCCGGTCTCCTTCTTCGGCTTGATGCCGCCGTCGGCCAGCCACTGGTCGTAGGCGAGGCCGTAGAAGACGGTGTCGCAGGAGACCTCCAGCGCCTGGGCCAGCGTGATCGAGCCGTGGCCCTGACTCTCGAAGTTCTTGAACTCGCGGCCGCCGATGGTCATGCTGCTCGGGCAGGCGTAGTTGCCGTTGAGCGCGTAGCCGGCCTGGGCGGCGGCGGCCGTGGAGACCACCTTGAAGGTGGAGCCGGGGGCGGACTGACCCTGTATGGCCCGGTTCAGCAGCGGGTAGTTGGAGTCCTTGTTGGTCAGCCCCTGGTAGTCCTTGCCGGAGATGCCGCCCTGCCAGATGTTCGGGTCGTAGCTCGGGGCACTGGCCATCGCGACGATCCGGCCGGTCTTGACGTCCATCACGACCGCGGCGCCGGAGTCCGCGTCGTAGTTGCGCTTGGTGTTCTTGTCCCAGGTCTTGCGGGCGTCCGCCATCGCCTGCGCCAGGTTGTCCTCGACGACCTTCTGCACCCTGGCGTCGATGCTGGTCACCAGGTTGTCGCCGGTGCGCGGCGGCGCCTTGTCCGCGGTGCCGATCACCCGGCCGAGGTTGTCGACCTCCAGCTTGGTGATGCCGGCGGTGCCGCGCAGGTCGCGGTCGTACACCGACTCCAGCCCGGCCCGGCCGATCTGGTCGGCCGGGAGGTAGCGGTCCAGCCCGGCCTTGTCGGCGGTCTTGGAGACCTCCTCGTCGGTGACCGGCGAGAGGTACCCGAGCACCTGGGCCATGTTGGCGCCCTCGACGCCGGTGTAGTGGCGTACGGCGGTGGGCTGCGCGGTGACCCCGGGGAAGTCCTCGCGGCGTTCCATTATCTGCATCGCCTGCTGGGTGGTCGCCTCCTTGGTGACCGGGATCGGCTGGTAGGGCGATCCGTTCCAGCAGGGCTGCGGGGTCTTGGCGTCACAGAGCCGGGCCTTCTCCTGGACGTCCTTGGCCGGCATCCCGAGCACCTCGGCGAGCCTGGTCAGCACCGCCTTGCCGCCGTCCTTCTGCTGGAGCAGCGAGGTGCGGCTGACGGAGACCACCAGCTTGGTCTCGTTGCCCGCGAGGATGCGGCCGGAGGCGTCCAGGATCTCACCGCGGACGGCCGGTTCGACGACCTCGCGGATGTGGTTGCCGGTCGCCTTGGCCGTGTACTCCTTGGCGTTGCGGATCTGGAGGTACCAGAGCCGTCCGCCGAGGGTGGCGAGCAGCGACAGCACCAGGATCTGCAGCACCACCAGACGGATCGTCACCCGCCGGGTTCGGCCGGTCTCGGGGATGTTGCTCACGTCTCGTGCGCTCCAGGAAATCGCGAGGGCGGTCTGGTCGGATCGGGGGCCGGGGCCGGACTACGGGCGCTTGCCCGCGCCGAGCAGGCGCTTCTTCTTGTACATCGGGCGGGACGCGGCGTCGCGGGTGGTGCGGTAGCGGGCCAGGGTGCCCAGACCCGGGCCGCCCTCGTCGTCGCCGGGGCCTGCGGCGGCCACCGGGTCCTTGCCGAAGCGGCGGCCGAGCACCATCACGACGGGCACCACGAACGGGGCCAGCAGCAGGTCGTAGAGCATCGCGGTCAGCACCAGCGAGCCGAGCCCGACGTGCCGGGCGGCCGTGTCGCCGACCAGGGCGCCGACCATCGCGTACAGCAGGGTGGAGGCGATCGCGGCGACGGAGACCACGAGCAGCGCGCCGGAGACCGAGCGCTGGCGGCCGTGCTCGGGGCGGAGCAGCCCGGCGGCGTAGCCCATCAGGCAGAGCACCAGCGCGTACCGGCCGATGGCGTGGTCGGAGGGCGGTGCGACGTCGGCGAGCAGGCCGGCCGCGAAGCCGACCAGGCAGCCGCCGGTCGGCCCGTAGACCATGGCCAGGCCGACCACGACGAGCAGCAGTATGTCCGGGGTGGCCCCGGGGAGTTGCAGCCGGCCGAAGACGCTGACCTGGAGGATCAGGCCGAGCAGGATCAGGGCGGCGGAGACGGGGATGCGGGCGAGGCGCATGGCTCAGTTCCCCCCATTGGGCTTGGCGGGCGGGACGGCGGCCTGGGCCGCGGGGGCGGCGGGCGCCGCCGGGGCCTGGCCCTGACCGGCCGCCGCGGGGGCGGGCGGCAGGACGGCGTCCCGCGGGTCGGTGCGCGGCGGGACGACGACGACGCCGACCAGGTCGAGCCGGGTGAACTGGACGAACGGCTCGACCAGGACGGTCTTGGTGAGCTGACCGGGGTTGGCCTCGACCTGGACCACCTTGCCGACCGGGACGCCGGGCACGAACGGGCGGCCGCTCTGCGAGCCGAAGGTGACCAGCCGGTCGCCCTCCTTCACCTGGGCCTTGCCGTTGAGCAGCGAGACCTTCATGGCGCTGCTGCCGCCGCCGGAGGCGAAGCCGATCTCGCCGGTGCCCTCCAGCCGGGTGCCGGCGGAGAAGCCGGGGTCGGAGGCGAGCAGCACGGTGGCGGTGGTCGGGGCGACGGTGGTGATCCGGCCGACCAGGCCCTGCCCGTTGACCACGGTCATGTCCCGGGTGAGCCCGTCGTCGCTGCCGGCGTCGATGGTGATGGTCCAGGAGAAGCCCTGGGCCGGGCCGATCGCGATGGTCTGGGCGGCCTTGACGGTGTATCCGCCGGCGCCGGCCGTGCGCAGCAGGTCGTCGAGCTGCTGGGTGCGCCCGCCGGCCATGTCGGAGGAGGCCAGCTTCTGCCGCAGTTCGGTGTTCTCGCGGGCGAGCTGGTCGGTGCGGCCGCTGTGGGCCGCGGCGTCGCGGAAGGCCCGGACGGTGTCGGCGACCGGGTCGACGGCGGTGGCGGCGCCCCGTTCGACGGGTCCGAGGACGGAGGCCGCGGCTCGCCGGGCGCCGCCGAGCGGGGAACTCTCACCGCCCTTGATGTCGACGGTGATCAACGCGAAGGCGACGGCCACCAGCAGGATGAGCAGCAGCCGGCTCTCTCGTGTGTCCCTCACGGTGCTGGTGCTGCCCCTTCGTACCTGGCCCCTCCGCCCGGGCTGTGGACCCGGGCGGGGACCCGCTCAGTTCGGACGTTTCGGTTCTGTTAGCGGCGCGGTGCGGCGTCGAGCACCTGCTGGAGTGCCTCGAACTCCTCGACGCACTTGCCGGATCCGAGCGCGACGGAGTCCAGCGGGTTCTCGGCGATGTGGATCGGCATGCCGGTCTCCCGGCGCAGCCGCTCGTCCAGGCCGCGGAGCAGGGCGCCGCCGCCGGTGAGCACGATGCCCCGGTCCATGACGTCGCCGGCCAGCTCGGGCGGGCACTGGTCGAGGGTGGTCTTCACCGCGTCGATGATCGAGTTGACCGGCTCGTCGATGGCCTCGCGGACCTCGGCGGCGGAGATGACGACGGTCTTGGGCAGGCCGCTGACCAGGTCGCGGCCCCGGATCTCGGCGTGCTCGTCCTTCTCGCCCTCCAGGCCGAAGGCGGAGCCGATGCTCATCTTGATCTGCTCGGCGCTGCGCTCGCCCAGGAGCAGCGAGTACTCCTTCTTGATGTGCTGGACGATGGCGTTGTCCAGCTCGTCGCCGGCCACCCGGATGGACTGCGCGGTGACGATGCCGCCGAGCGAGATGACGGCGACCTCGGTCGTGCCGCCGCCGATGTCGACGACCATGTTGCCGGTGGGCTCGTGGACCGGGAGACCGGCGCCGATCGCGGCGGCCATCGGTTCCTCGATGATGTGCACCTGGCGGCAGCCGGCCTGCAGGGAGGCCTCGATGACGGCGCGGCGCTCGACCCCGGTGATGCCGGAGGGCACGCACACGACGACGCGGGGGCGGGCGAGGAAGCGGCGGCGGTGGATCTTGAGGATGAAGTAGCGGAGCATCCGCTCGGTGATCTCGAAGTCGGCGATCACGCCGTCCTTGAGCGGGCGGATGGCCACGATGTTGCCCGGGGTGCGTCCGATCATCTTCTTGGCCTCGGAACCGACGGCCAGGATTCCCCCGGTGTTGGTGTTAACCGCTACCACCGACGGCTCGTTGAGGACGATCCCCTTGCCCCTGACGTACACCAGCGTGTTGGCAGTTCCGAGGTCGATCGCCAAGTCGCGGCCGATGAACGACAGGTTGCTCGCCATGGGGTGTGGGTGCCTTCCCGGGCTCGGTGTCATGGAGGTGGACGGAATGCGCGCGCCCACGCTTGGGCGGAGACCAGCTGAGCTGCCTTACCGGGCCCTTGAGTCGCGTCCATCGTAGTCACGCCGGCCGGCACGGACGTCGACGTGGGGCGTACCGTCCATTGTCCGGAGCGTGATCGCTTCTCCGGGCATTGGGACGCCGTGTCGGCCCCCCTGGTTCCCTATTTCCCGATAAGAATGCCCCGGCCGGGCCAATGGTCCCGACCGGGGCACCCGAAGGTCCCTGGAGCCCGTCCGGATCAGGCGTGGGCCGGGAAGAAGATCTTGATCTCGCGCTCCGCGGACTCGGACGAGTCGGAGGCGTGGATCAGGTTCTCGCGGGTGATGGTCGCGTAGTCGCCCCGGATGGTGCCGGCCCCGGCCTCCAGCGGGTTGGTGGCGCCGGCCAGCATGCGGATGCCGGCGACGACCTCCTCGCCCTCGACGATCAGGGCGAGGGACGGGCCGGAGGTCATGAACTCCAGGAGCGGCTCGTAGAACGGGCGGCCGACGTGCTCCGCGTAGTGCTGCTCCAGCGTCGCCCGGTCGAACGTGCGCAGCTCGACGGCGGCGAGGCGCCAGCCGGCCTTGCGCTCGATGCGGCTGATGATCTCGCCGGTCAGGCCTCGCTTGACGGCGTCGGGCTTGAGCAGGACGAGAGTGCGCTGGGACACGGTGCGTCTCCTGGGGAAATCGGTACGGATCGCACGCCGTTCGACGTGCGGAGTGCGACTACCGCAGAGGTTACCTTGCGTGAGCGAATGCCCGGCCGCCCGTCGGAGGTCCGGTCTAGGCCGCCGGCGCCGGTTCGGCGGCGGCGGTCCGGGCGGCCTTGATCTCGTCGATCTTCCGGCCGTAGTGCACCGAGCACCACCAGAGGCCGGCGAAGACGAGGCCGAGGCCGAACATGGTCGGCAGGACGAAGCCGCTCGCGATGAGCCCGACCTGGAGCGCCCAGCCGACGGCGACCGCGCCGGGCCTGTTGATCATGCCGCAGAGCAGCACGCAGAGGGCCATCGCGATGCCGCTGACGGTCCAGACGGTGCCCGCGGGGACGTCCGAGAGCTGCATCGCCACCAGACCGGCGAACATGATCAGCAGTGCCTCGCCGATCAGCGTCGAGGAACAGAGCGTCCTCATCGTCACTTCCTCCCGAGCAGCAGGCGGGCCTCGCCCACGGTGATGACCGAACCGGTGACCAGCACCCCGGCGCCGCCGAGGTCGCCCTCCTCCTCGGCGAGGGTGACGGCGGCGGCGATGGCGTCGTCGAGCCGGGGCTCGACCTGGACGCGGTCCTCGCCGAAGATGTCGACCGCGAGCGCGGCCAGCGCGTCCACGTCCATCGCGCGGTGGGTGGAGTTCCGGGTGATGACGACCTCGGCCAGGAGCGGCTCGAAGACCTCCAGCAGACCGGCCACGTCCTTGTCGCCGCTGGTGCCGATCACGCCGACCAGCCGGGTGAATCCGAAGGACTCGCCGATCGCGGTGACCGCCGCCTGGGCGCCGTGCGGGTTGTGCGCGGCGTCCAGGAGGATCGTCGGGCTGCGGCGGACGATCTCCAGGCGGCCCGGCGAGTCGACGCCGGAGAACGCCTGCCGCACCTTGTCCACGTCCAGCTTCCCGCCGCGGGCACCGCCGACGCCGAAGAAGGCCTCGACCGTCGCCAGGGCCAGCGCCGCGTTCTGCGCCTGGTGGCCGCCGTGCAGCGGGAGGAAGACGTCCTCGTACTCCTCCCCGCCGAGGCCGCGCAGGGTGACGAGCTGGCCGCCGACCGCGACCTCACGGCGGATCACGCCGAACTCCATGCCCTCGCGGGCCACCGTGGCGTCGACCTCGACGGCGCGCCGCAGGATGGTCTCGGCGGCGTCGAGCTGCTGGTGGGCGACGATCGCGATGGCGTCGGGCTTGATGATCCCTGACTTCTCCACCGCGATCTCGCCGGTGGTCCCGCCCAGCTTGTCGGTGTGGTCCAGGCCGATCGGGGTGATCACCGCGACGGCGGCGTCGATGACGTTGGTGGCGTCCCAGGAGCCGCCCATGCCGACCTCGACGATGCCGACGTCCACCGGTGCGTCGGCGAAGGCGGCGTAGGCCATGCCGGTCAGCACCTCGAAGAAGGACATCGCGACCGGCTGGCGCTCGTCGACCATCCGCACGTAGGGCTCGATGTCGCGGTAGACCTCGACGAACCGCTCGGGGGTGATCGGGGCGCCGTCGAGGGTGATCCGCTCGGTGACGCTCTCCACGTGCGGGCTGGTGTAGCGGCCGGTGCGCAGCTCGAAGGCGTTGAGCAGCTGCTCGACCATCCGGGCGGTGGAGGTCTTGCCGTTGGTGCCGGTGATGTGGATGGAGGGGAAGGACCGCTGGGGCTGGCCCAGGATGTCCATCAGCGCCTCGATCCGGTCGAGCGATGGCTCCAGCTTGTTCTCCGGCCAGCGCTCGGAGAGTTCCACCTCGACGTCGTGCAGGGCGTCGCCGGCGGCGCCGTCGGCGGGACGGAGGGTGTACGGGTTCGGGTCGGCCTTGTCGCTCACGTCCACAGTCTACGGAGCTGCGCCGGGCGCTCCCGACGGGGTGAGAACGACCACTTTGCCCCGGGTTGGCCGTTTCCCGCGTTTACTATCGATTTAGCGACATCAGGCCGCAATGGAGCAGCGATTCGCGCGTCAAGGAGACATATCGCCTTTGATCACGAGGAGCACAGCGCCTTGCCCGACACCCTGCGCAGTTTTGTCGAGCTCCGCCGGGACAGCATCGTCTGGATCGCCGGACTGATCTCGCTGGCCCTGCTGGTCTACATGGCCCTCGTCTTCGGGCGCTTCCTCCTCTACTGGGCCGGCTCCCGGCACGCCTTCCGGCACAACTCCGCCGCCGAGCCCGGCGACCCCTCCGCCTTCCAGTGGCACCTGATGGTCCCGTGCCGCGACGAGGAGGCCGTGATCGCCCAGACCCTCGCCGGCCTGCGGGCCGTCGCCCCGGCCGCCCACCTCTGGGTGATCGACGACGACAGCGAGGACGCCACCCGCGAGCTGGTGCTGGCCGCCGCCGCGCACGACGACCGGATCCACCTCGTCCAGCGCCGCCGCCCGCACGCCCGGATCGGCAAGGGCGCCGCCCTCAACGCCGCCTACCGGGAGATCTCCGACCGCCTGCCGGCCGGCACCGACCGCTCCCGGGTCGTGCTCGGTGTGGTCGACGCCGACGGGCAGCTCGACCACGGCACCCTCGAACAGGTCTGCAACGACCGGGCGCTCGGCCGCCCCGACACCGGCGCCGTGCAGATCGGCGTCCGGATGCGCAACGCCGACGACGAGCTGCCGCTGCCCGGCCGCGGCCGGCTCGCCAACGCGTTCGCCCGCGCCCTGGTCCGGATGCAGGACGTCGAGTTCCAGGCCAACAACGCCGGTATGCAGATGCTGCGCCGCCGCACCGGAAGCGTCGGACTCGGCGGCAACGGCCAGTTCGTCCGGCTCACCGCCCTCGACACGCTGACCGCCGAGGAGGGCCGCGCGGGCCGGCCGTGGCCGGAGCGCGCCCTGCTGGAGGACTACGAGTCCGGCCTGGACCTGCGGCTGGCCGGCTGGCGGCTCACCCACGTCACCGAGGCCGCCGTCTCCCAGGAGGCCCTGGTCTCCTACCGGCGCTTCCTCACCCAGCGCACCCGCTGGGCCCAGGGCAACATGCAGTGCCTGCGCTACACCGGCCGGGTCCTGCGCTCCCCGCACTACCGGCCCGCCGGCAAGGCCGAGGTGCTCTACACCTTCCTCCAGCCCGTGGTCTGCGTGCTGCTGGTCGTGCTCACCCCGGTGTCGATCGCGATCACCACGGCGGGCCTCGTGCTCTTCCCCGAGGAGACCGCCGAGTTCCAGCTCCGCTTCGGCCCCTGGATGGTGCTCGCCTTCGTACTGGCCACCCTGCCGATGCTCTTCTGGGGCTTCGCCTACCGCCGGCTCGTCCACCCCGACCGCAGCCGGCTCACCGGTCTGCTCTGGGGCGTCATGGTCTGGCTCTACGCCTACCACCTGTTCGCGGTCGCGGCCCGGGCCGCCGTCCGGGTGCTGCTCGGCCGCAACGGCTGGGCCAAGACCAGGCGCAACGCCGAGAAGGTCGCGCTCGGCGCGCCCACCGCCCTCGAATCCTGACCCCGGCCGCCGACCCGACCCTTCCGGCTCGCCGCCCCGACCGCTCGCCCGGCCCGACCGCTCGCCGCCCGCCCGGCCCGACCCCGGAGTTCCCGTCATGTCCTCGTGCCTCCCGCCGAATCCCGCCGCCCGCCCGCTCGCCCCCGGCAGCGTCGCCGTCGTCCTCGGCACCCGCCCCGAGCTGGTCAAGCTCGCCCCGCTGATCCACGAGCTCGGGCCGGCGACCCGGCTGGTCCACACCGGCCAGCACTGGGACGAGGCGATGTCCGGCCGCTTCCTGCGCGACCTCGGCCTGCCCCGCCCCGAACTGCTCACCGGGGTCGGCGGCCGTCCGCGCGCCGGGCAGATCGCCCAGTCCCTCGGCCAGCTCGACGCCGCCTTCGCCGAGGACCGTCCGGCCGCCGTCGTCGTCCAGGGCGACACCAACGCCACCCTGGCCGGCGCGCTCGCCGCCAACGCCCGGGAGATCCCGCTGGTCCACGTCGAGGCCGGGCTGCGCAGCTTCGACCGGGCGATGCCCGAGGAGCACAACCGGGTGATGGTCGACCACGTCTCCGACCTGCTCTGCGCCGCCACCACCGACAACGCCGCCAACCTGCGCGCCGAGTCACTGGCCGAGGAGCGGATCGCCCTCACCGGCAACACCGTCGTCGAGGTGGTCCGCCGTCAGCTGCCCGACGCCCGGACCCGGGCCGCGCTGCTCGCCAGGCACGGGGTCGAGGAGGACGGCTACGTGCTGGCCACCGTGCACCGGCCGGAGAACACCGACACCGCCGAGGCGCTCGGCGCCGTCCTCGGGGAGCTGGACCGGATCGCCCGGGCCGGGACCCCGGTGCTGTTCCCGATGCACCCGCGCACCCGCGCCGCCGTCGAGCGGTTCGGGCTGGACGCCCTGCTGGAGCGACTGGCCGTCACCGGACCGGTCGGCTACGGCGACTTCCTGGGTCTGGCCCGGCACGCCGCGCTGCTGGTCTCCGACTCCGGCGGGGTGCAGGAGGAGTGCACCGTGCTCGGCCGCCCGCTGCTGGTCGTCCGCCGCTCCACCGAACGGCCGGAGGCGGTCGACGCCGGCTTCGCCGCGCTGGTGCGGCCGGGCGAGGAGCTCGGCGACGCGGCCCGCGCCTGGCTGGCCGACACCCCCGAGCGGCTCGCCCGGCTGGCGGTCACTCCCAGCCCCTACGGCGACGGACTCGCCTCGGCCCGGATCGCCGGGCTGACCGCGCGGCTGGCATCGCCGCAGGTCACGGCCGCCGCCTGACCGTCCTCTTGACAGGCGGATTGGTCTACTCCACCTTGTGAGGCAAGTCTCCTTCCCCGACAGGGACTTGAGTTGTCGGTAGCTCCCACACGCGCACCATCGACACCCGGACGGCTCTCCCCCACAGGAGCCGACGGCCTCCCCCACAGGAGATGGAGTCATGCCACTTGCCCGACACCGGCGCCCACGCGCCGTGTATTCCCTGCTCGCCGGCGCCAGCGCGATCGCGGTGGGCCTGAGCGGACTGGTCCTCGCCGGCGGCACCGGTGCGCACGCCGCCGCCGACGCCGCCGAACTGATCACCAACGGCGGCTTCGAGGACGCCAACCACCTCGGTGGCTGGACCTGTTCCTCCGGCGCGACGGAGACCGCCACCGTGCACTCCGGCTCGGCCGCACTGCGCTCCACCCCGGGCAACAGCGCCACCGGCGAGTGCAGCCAGACCGTCACCGTGAAGCCCTCCTCGACGTACACCCTGAGCAGCTGGGTCCAGGGCTCGTACATCTACCTGGGCGCCCGCGGCACCGGCGGCACGGACCCGAGCACCTGGACCCCCGGCGGCACCGGCTGGTCCAAGCTCAGCACCACCTTCACCACCGGGGCCGGCACCACCAGCGTCACCGTCTACCTGCACGGCTGGTACGGGCAGCCGGCGTTCCTGGCCGACGACGTCTCGCTGCTCGGCCCCGGCGACCCCAAGCCCACTCCCACCCCCACCACCGCGAGCCCGACCCCGACGCCGACCGACTCGCCGACACCGACCGAGACGCCGACGCCCACCGTCACACCCACCCGGCCCGGGCCCAAGCACCTGCTGACCGGCTACTGGCAGAACTTCGACAACAACGCCACCGTGCAGCGGATCAGTGACGTCCCGGCCGCGTACGACATCATCGCGGTCTCCTTCGCCGACGCCACCAGCACGCCCGGCGGGCTCAGCTTCACCCTGGACCCGGTCCTCTCCTCCAAGCTCGGGGGCTACACCGAGGCCCAGTTCAAGGCCGACATCGCGGCCAAGAAGGCGGCCGGCAAGAAGGTGATCCTCTCGGTCGGCGGCGAGAAGGGCACGGTCTCGGTCAACAGCGCCGCGTCCGCGACCAACTTCTCCAACACCGCCTGGTCGCTGATGCAGACCTACGGCTTCGACGGCGTCGACATCGACCTGGAGAACGGCGTCAGCGCCACCTACATGGGCCAGGCCCTGCACAGCCTGGCGGCGAAGGCCGGCAAGGGCTTCGTGCTCACCATGGCGCCGCAGACCATCGACATGCAGTCGACCGGGATGGAGTACTTCAAGCTGGCGCTGAACGTGAAGGACATCCTCACCATCGTCAACATGCAGTACTACAACTCCGGCGCCATGCTCGGCTGCGACGGCCAGGTCTACTCGCAGGGGAGCGTCAACTTCCTCACCGCACTGGCCTGCATCCAGCTCAAGGGCGGGCTCCGGCCCGACCAGGTGGGGCTCGGCGTCCCCGCGTCCACCAGCGCGGCCGGCGGCGGGTACGTCAGCCCGAGCGTGGTCAACAACGCGCTGGACTGCCTGGCCGCCGGCACCGGCTGCGGCACCTTCAAGCCCGACACCAAGTGGCCCGGGATCGGCGGCGCCATGACCTGGTCGACCAACTGGGACGCCAAGGCGGGCGGCGGAATCGCCTCCACCGTCGGCTCGCACCTGCACGCGATGCCGTAACCTGCCCCGTCCGGCGGGCCCGGGCCGGGGTTCAGCCCCCGGCCCGGGCCTCCGGGATCTCGGCGCCGCCGTGCCGGCGCCGCAGCTCGGCGGTGATCTCGGCCAGCTCGCCCTCCGGCAGCAGCGGCAGCATCATCGCGACGCCCTGGAGCAGGCCGCCGAGCAGGAACGTGGTGTCCGGGGTCGCCGCGACCAGGCCGCGGACCTCGGCCACCTCACCGGCCGCGACCGCCTCGATCAGCCGGGCCGCGTCCACGCTCTCCTCGTCGACCTCCACCGCGCCGGTGTCCCGCGGCGCCCGCCGGGCCATCGCGCGCAGCACCCGGTCACCGACCTCGGGCGCGTAGGCCTTGCGGACGGCCTCGGCGGCGATCCAGGCGAGCAGGGTGGTCACCTCGCGCTCGGCCTGCTCCTCGAACAGCCGGTCCAGCGCGTGGTCGAACGCGAGCTGGTTGCCGTGCCGGAACGCGAGCAGCAGCACCGCCGCCCTCGCCTTGGCCTCCTCGACCACCTCGGCAGGCAGTTCGTCGACCAACTCCTCGGTCACCACCACGCCACACCCTCCCGTCGCTCCTCGGCTCTGCGGAACTCGAAGCACACCGTACACATCCCACCTGCCAACTTCCGCGAACGCGCGCGGGCAAGAGCGGAATGAATTCGGGCGGAAAGGGACCTCACCCGGTCCAGGATGAATATTCGCCGGAAGGGAGCAAGGGGATTGGGCTATTGGGACGCACGATTACCCGACGTCCGGAAAAACGGAGGAGCCGCACCCCGCGTCGGCGGGGCACGGCTCCTCGGGATCCGCGTCCGGATCAGCCCTGCGGCAGCGCCGCGAGCTGGGCGGTGATCCGGGCGATGTCGGCCCCGGCGGCCTCCTGCCGGACCCGGATCTTGGCGACGACGTCGTCCGGCGCCTTGGCGAGGAACGCCTCGTTGCCGAGCTTGGCGCCCGTCTGGGCCTTCTCCTTCTCGGCGGCCGCGAGGTCCTTGGCGAGGCGCTTGCGCTCCGCCGCGACGTCGATGGTGCCGGACAGGTCGAGCGCCACGGTGGCGCCGGCGACCGGGAGCGAGGCGGTGGCCGCGAAGCCCTCCTCCGGGACGGTCAGCCGCAGCAGCGCCCGGATCGCGTCCTCGTGGACGGCGAGCACGGTGCCCTCCAGGTCCAGCCGGGCCGGGACCCGCTGCGCAGGCTGGAGGCCCTGGTCCGAACGGAAGCGACGGACCTCGGTGACCACCTGCTGGAGCGTGGCGACCTCGGCCTCGGCCCCGGCGTCACGGAAACCGGCGTCCTTCGGCCACTCGGTGACGACCAGCGACTCGGCCCCGGTGAGCGTCGTCCAGAGCGCCTCGGTGACGAACGGGACGATCGGGTGGAGCAGCCGCAGCGTGACGTCTAGGACCTCGCCGAGCACCCGGCGCGAGGCGTCGGCCTGCGCGCCGCCCTTGGCCAGGGTGGTCTTGGAGAGCTCGACGTACCAGTCGAAGACCTCGTCCCAGGCGAAGTGGTAGAGCGCGTCCGAGGCCTTGGCGAACTCGTAGTCGTCGTAGAGCGCGTCGACCTCGGCCACGGTCGCGTTGAGCCGCGAGAGGATCCAGCGGTCGACCGAGGTCAGCTCCTCCGGCGCGGGCAGCGGGCCCTCGACGGTGGCGCCGTTCATCAGCGCGAAGCGGGTCGCGTTCCAGATCTTGTTGCAGAAGTTCCGCGAGCCCTTGACCCAGTCCTCGCCGATCGGCACGTCGGCGCCCGGGTTGGCGCCGCGCGCGAGGGTGAAGCGGACGGCATCGGCGCCGTAGGCGTCCATCCAGTCCAGCGGGTCGACGGCGGTGCCGGAGGACTTCGACATCTTCTTGCCGAACTCGTCACGGACCAGGCCGGTCAGGGCCACCGTCTTGAACGGCGCCTGGCCGTCCATCGCGTACAGGCCGAACATCATCATCCGGGCGACCCAGAAGAAGATGATGTCGTGGCCGGTGACCAGGACGTCGGTGGAGTAGAACTTCTCCAGGTCCGGGGTCTGCTCCGGCCAGCCGAGCGTCGAGAACGGCCAGAGACCGGAGGAGAACCAGGTGTCCAGGACGTCCGGGTCCTGGTGCCAGCCCTCGCCGGTCGGCGGCTCCTCGTCCGGTCCGACGCAGACGACCTCGCCGTCCGGGCCGTACCAGACCGGGATCCGGTGGCCCCACCAGAGCTGGCGCGAGATGCACCAGTCGTACATGTTGTCGACCCAGTCGAAGTAGCGGCGCTCCAGCTCCTTCGGGTGGATCTCCACCTTGCCGTCACGGACCGCGTCGCCGGCGGCCTGGGCCAGCGGGGCGACCTTGACCCACCACTGCAGCGACAACCGCGGCTCGACCACGGTGTGGCAGCGCGAGCAGTGGCCGACGGCGTGCATGTACGGGCGCTTCTCGGCGACGATCCGGCCCTGCTCGCGCAGCGCGCCGACGACGGCCGAGCGGGCCTCCAGACGGTCCAGACCGAGGAAGGGGCCGTGCACGGTGATCGCGCCGCGCTCGTCCATGATGCTCAGGTTCGGCAGGTCGTGGCGCTGGCCGATGGCGAAGTCGTTCGGGTCGTGCGCCGGGGTCACCTTGACCGCACCGGTGCCGAACTCCGGGTCGACGTGCTCGTCGGCGACGACCGGGATCTCGCGGTCGGTGAGCGGCAGCTTGATGGTGCGGCCCACCAGGTGCCTGTACCGCTCGTCCTCCGGGTGGACCGCGACGGCGGTGTCACCCAGCATCGTCTCGGCCCGCGTGGTGGCGACGACGATCGAGTCCGCGCCGTCCCCGTAGCGGATCGAGACCAGCTCGCCGGGGACCTCCTCGTGCTCGACCTCGATGTCGGAGAGCGCGGTGAGACAGCGCGGGCACCAGTTGATGATGCGCTCGGCGCGGTAGATCAGGCCGTCGTCGAACAGCCGCTTGAAGATGGTCTGGACGGCCTGCGACAGACCCTCGTCCATGGTGAACCGCTCGCGCGACCAGTCCACGCCGTCACCGAGACGGCGCATCTGGCCGAGGATCCGGCCGCCGTAGTTCTCCTTCCACTCCCAGACCTTCTCGACGAAGGCCTCGCGGCCCAGGTCGTGCCGGGAGAGGCCGGACTCGGCGAGCTGCTGCTCCACCTTGTTCTGGGTGGCGATGCCGGCGTGGTCCATGCCGGGCAGCCAGAGGACCTCGAAACCCTGCATGCGCTTGCGCCGGGTCAGCGTGTCCATCAGCGTGTGCTGGAACGCGTGGCCCAGGTGCAGCGCACCGGTGACGTTCGGCGGGGGGATGACGATCGTGTACGGGGGCTTGTCGCTCTTGGCGTCGGCGGTGAAGTAACCGCGCTCTACCCAGCGCTCGTACAGCTCGCCCTCTACGTCCGCCGGAGCGTAGGTCGTCGGGAGGGTGGCTGCTTCGTCCCCGGCGGGCGTACTCGCGGGGCGCTGGTTCGTGGTGTCGGTCACGACGGACAGTTTACGTAGTCCGGGAACCGGGTTACGAACCGCTTTCCCCCGGGAGCGCCGGGACGGGCCCCCGGAGCGGCCCGGACCGCACGGCGGGGGCCCCGGAACCGTGAACGGTTCCGGGGCCCCGGCCGACGACGTGCGGCAGGTCAGGCGCTCTTGTCGCGCCGCTCCCGCTTGATCATGTCGCGCGGCACCAGGGTGGGGATGGCGTGCTTGGAGACGACGTCCCCGGTCACCACCACACGGGCGACGTCCTGACGCGAGGGGACCTCGTACATCACGGACATCAGCACCTCCTCCATGATGGCCCGCAGACCGCGCGCGCCGGTGCCGCGCAGGATCGCCTGGTCGGCGATCGCCTCCAGCGCGTCCCGGGAGAACTCCAGCTCCACGCCGTCCAGTTCGAAGAGCTTCCGGTACTGCTTGACCAGCGCGTTCTTCGGCTCGGTGAGGATCTGCAGGAGCGCCTCGCGGTCCAGGTTGTGCACGCTGGTGATCACCGGGAGGCGGCCGATGAACTCGGGGATCATGCCGAACTTGACCAGGTCCTCCGGCATCACCTGACGGAAGTGGTCGCTGGAGTCCACCTCGCGCTTGGAGCGGATGGTGGCGCCGAAGCCGATGCCCTTGGCACCCGCCCGGCCCTCGATGATCCGCTCCAGGCCGGCGAACGCGCCACCCACGATGAACAGCACGTTGGTGGTGTCGATCTGGATGAACTCCTGGTGCGGGTGCTTGCGGCCCCCCTGCGGCGGCACCGAGGCGGTGGTGCCCTCCAGGATCTTCAGCAGCGCCTGCTGCACGCCCTCGCCGGAGACGTCACGGGTGATCGACGGGTTCTCGCTCTTTCGGGCGACCTTGTCGATCTCGTCGATGTAGATGATCCCGGTCTCGGCCTTCTTGACGTCGTAGTCCGCCGCCTGGATCAGCTTCAGCAGGATGTTCTCGACGTCCTCGCCGACGTACCCGGCCTCGGTCAGCGCGGTGGCGTCGGCGATCGCGAACGGCACGTTCAGCATCCGGGCCAGGGTCTGCGCCAGCAGCGTCTTGCCGGAGCCGGTCGGCCCGAGCAGCAGGATGTTGGACTTGGCCAGCTCGATGGCGTCCTCGCGGCCGTTGCCGCCGCTGCGGCCGGCCTCACCCGCCTGGACCCGCTTGTAGTGGTTGTAGACGGCCACCGACAGCGCCTTCTTGGCGAGGTCCTGGCCGACCACGTACTGGTCCAGGAACTCGTAGATCTCGCGTGGCTTCGGCAGTTCCTCGAAGCGCACCTCGGAGGTCTCGGCGAGCTCCTCCTCGATGATCTCGTTGCACAAGTCGATGCACTCGTCGCAGATGTACACGCCTGGGCCGGCGATCAGCTTCTTCACCTGCTTCTGCGACTTGCCGCAGAACGAGCACTTGAGCAGGTCGCCACCGTCTCCGATGCGTGCCACGAGGTGCTTCCCCTTCGCCAGGGGCCCCGCGGGGGTTCCGGGGCCTGGTGCTGTGGACCGTCGACGCCGACGGCGAATCGGTCTCGCTATCCGACGGTACTCTGCCGAGCCGCTGATTCCGTCCTCTTCGCCGGGTCTGCCCTACGCCCTGGGCGAATTGATACCGAACAGATGCCGTTGCGGGAGCCGCCGGTGTGCCGGGGCGGGGCGCGCGGACCTGCCGCACGCCCCGCCCAGGAGCTCCGTCCTCGCGGTCCCGCCCGCCCGGTGCCGGGTGAGCGGGACCCTTGCCGGCCTCAGGAGGTCAGCGAGGCCTTGCGGGTGGAGATGACCAGGTCGATCAGACCGTACTCGACGGCCTCCTCGGCGGTCAGGATCTTGTCGCGCTCGATGTCGTCGCGGACCTGCTCCACCGACTTGTTGGAGTGCTTCGACAGCATCTCCTCCAGCTGCTCGCGCATCCGGAAGATCTCCCGGGCCTGGATCTCCAGGTCGGACACCTGGCCGCGGCCGGTCTCCGTGTACGGCTGGTGGATCAGGATGCGGGCGTTCGGGAGCGCCATGCGCTTGCCGGGGGTGCCGGCCGCCAGCAGGACGGCCGCCGCCGAGGCCGCCTGGCCCATGCAGACGGTGGTGATGTCCGGCTTGACGTACTGCATGGTGTCGTAGATGGCCGTCAGGGCCGTGAACGAGCCGCCGGGCGAGTTGATGTACATCTGGATCTCGCGGTCCGGGTCCATCGACTCCAGGCAGAGCAGCTGCGCCATGATGTCGTTGGCCGACACGTCGTCCACCTGCGAGCCGAGGAAGATGATGCGCTCCTCGAACAGCTTGGCGTACGGGTCGTACTCGCGGATGCCCTGCGAGGTGCGCTCGACGAACCGCGGGACGATGTAGCGGCCCTCGGCTCGCATGTCCTCGACGCGCGCCTTGGCACTGGAGAGGCTGGGGATGTTCATGGGGGTTCTTGTCCTCCGGAGCGTTGTGGCTGTGGTCTCGTGGGCCAGGCTCAGGCGCCCGTGCCGCCGCCGCCGGGGACGTCCGCGGCGCTGTGCATGATCGCGTCGATCAGCCCGTACTCCAGGGCCTCCTCCGGGGTGAACCAGCGGTCACGGTCGGAGTCCGAGGTGATCTGCTCGAAGGACTGGCCGCTGTGGAAGGCGATCAGCTCGGACATCCGCTTCTTGGTGCGGAGCAGCTGCTCGGCCTGGATGCGGATGTCGGTGGCCGAACCGCCGAGGCCGGCGGAGGGCTGGTGCATCAGGATGTTGGCGTTGGGCAGCGAGAAGCGCTTGCCCTTGGCACCCGCGGTCAGCAGGAACTGGCCCATCGAGGCGGCCATGCCCATCGCGATGGTGACGACGTCGTTCTTGATGTACTGCATGGTGTCGTAGATCGCCATGCCGGCCGAGATCGAGCCGCCCGGGGAGTTGATGTAGAGGAAGATGTCCTTGTCCGGGTCCGCGGCCAGCAGCAGGAGCTGGGCGGTGATCTTGTTGGCGATGTCGTCGTCGACCTGCTGGCCGAGGAAGATGATCCGCTCGTTGAGCAGCCGGTTGTAGACCTGGTCGCCGAGGCCGCCCAGCACGTCACCAGAGGCGGCGTGCGGCGCCATCGGGCCGGGCATCTGCATCTGCGGGTACGTCACTTAGCCACCTGCTCAGTCGATTTGGACGGTCGCTCCGCGACCGTCACGGTGTCGCACAGCTTCCGGGTATCACGTCGTGATTGTTGCTGTCCATGGACCCTAACGCGCAGGCCGGGCCACTGAATCCCTCACGCAGAACTGTTCGCTGTGAGCGCAGGGTTCACGCCCGACGGGCCCGGCGGCACCGGGAACGCGGCACGGAACGCCGCGGGCGCGGCCGGGAACACAGCGGGCCCGGACGCCGTACGGCGTCCGGGCCCGCTGTCGCGCCTCAGGGCGACCGGGGAGGTCAGGCCTCGGTCTTCTCCTCGGCCTCGGCCTCGGCGGCCGGGGCCTCGACGGTCTGAGCCGACTCGTCGGTCTCGTCGTCGTCGAAGTTGATCTCGTTGCCCTCGGTGTCGACGACCTTGGCGGCCTCGACCACCGTGGCCAGCGCCTTGCCGCGGGCGACCTCGCCGACCAGCAGCGGCACCTGGCCACCCTGGACGACCTGCTGCGCGAACTGGTCCGGGGTCAGGCCCGAACCGGCGGCACGGCGGATGAGGTGCTCGGTCAGCTCCTCCTGGGAGACGTTGAGCTCCTCGTCGGCGACGATCTGGTCCAGGACGAACTGGGTCTTGATGCCCTTCTTCGCCTGCTCCTCCAGCTCACCGAGGTACTCCTCCTCCGACTTGCCCTGGGTCTCCAGGTAGGTCTTGAGGTCGAGGCCCATCGGCTCCAGCTGGTGGTGCTCCAGGTTGTGCTTGCGGGTCTCGATCTCGTCCTTGAGGAGCTTCTCCGGGAACTCGATCTCGACCAGGCCGAGCAGCGCGTCCAGCACCTTCTCCTGGGCCTGGGTGGCCTGGTCGTACTCCTTCATGCGCTCCAGGCGCTTGCGGGAGTCGCCACGCAGGTCCTCCAGGGTGTCGAACTCGCTGGCCAGCTGGGCGAACTCGTCGTCCAGCTCCGGCAGCTCCTTCTCCTGGACGGCGGTGACGGTGACGGTGACCTCGGAGGTCTTGCCCGCCTGGGTGCCACCCTTGAGCTCGGTGGAGAAGGTGGCGGTGCCACCGGCCTCCAGGCCGATGACGGCCTCGTCGATGCCGTCGATCAGACGGCCCGAGCCGATCTCGTAGCTCACGCCGGCGGCGGTGCCGTCGTCGGGCACCTCGCCGTCGACCTTGGCCTCCAGGTCGACGACCACGGTGTCGCCGTCGGCCGCGGCGCGCTCGACGTCCTTGACCGAGGAGAAGCGCTCGCGCAGCTGCTCCAGGGACTTGTCGATGTCCTCGTCGGTGACCGCGATCGGGTCGACGGTGACCTCGATGGTCGAGAAGTCCGGAAGGGTGATCTCCGGGCGGATGTCCACCTCTGCGGTGAACTTCAGGTCACCGCCGTCGGCGATCTTCTCGACACCCTCGATGTTGGTGATGTCGGGCTGGCCGAGGACCTCGATCTTGCCCTCGTCGACGGCCTGCGTGTAGAAGCGCGGCAGGGCGTCGTTGACGGCCTCTTCCAGCACGGCACCACGGCCGAAGCGCTGGTCGATGACACGGTTCGGGATCTTGCCCTTGCGGAAGCCCGGGACCGAGACCTGCTGGTTGATCTTCTTGTACGCCGCGTCGAGGCTGGGCTTGAGCTCCTCGAAGGGCACCTCGACGGTGAGTCGAACCCGGGTCGGGTTCAGAGTCTCGACGGCGCTCTTCACGGTTGGGTCTCCTATGGGCTTGCGGTCAGGTTGTCTCCGCCCTCCCCGGCCACCGGCCTGGGGCCGGTAAGCGGACGGATCGGGCGAGACGGGCGATGGGCGGTTGGAGCTGCATCTCCCGTGGGGGGTGGACGGTGAGCGTGACTCCTCGCCCTCATGCGGTTGACCTGGGTGGACGCCGCAGGGACTACCGCCAGCGCCCCATCCTACCGGTACCACGAAAGGCGGACGCCAGGGCGACGCCGTCGGGGGCCGCTCAGGCCCTGCCGACGGGCTCCGGGGCGGGTTCCCGGGCGGGACCCGCACCCTCCCGGCCGGGGGCCGGGCGCATGGTCGCCGCAGCGTCGGAGTCCCGCACCAGCAAGGCGATCAGGGCTGCCAGCAGGGCCAGCCCGGCGGCGGTGAGGAAGGCCGCGCGGTAGGCGACGAGGTTCGCCACGGGCGTACCCGAGGCGTTCACGGCGAACGGTCCGACGGCGGTGAGGACGGTGCCGAGGACGGCGACACCGAGCGCCGATCCCAGCTGCCGCTGGGCGTTGTAGAGGGTGGAGGCGGCGCCGGTGTCGGCCGGGGCGACGGTGGAGAACGCGGCGGTCTGCGAGGGCATGAAGACGTGCGCCATCGCGAAACCGGTGACGAAGAGCAGCACGCGGACGGCCCAGAGGTTGCTCTCCGGCCCGATCGCGGCCATCAGGGCGAGGCAGCCGGACACCACGGCGGCGCCCGCGACGAGGAGCCGGCGCGGGCCGAACCGCGGGTAGAGCCGGCCCGCCACCTGGGAGGCGAGCATCACACCGAGCGCTTCCGGGAACACCATCAGACCGCTGTGCAGGGCGTCCATGCCGAGCGCGTCCTGCATGAGCAGCGGGAAGAGGTAGAGCATGCCGAGGAAGGCCGCGCCGGAGAAGAGCGAGAGCAGGTTGGTGGTGCGGAAGATCCGGTCCCGGAAGAGCCGCAGGTCGAGCATCGGCTCGGGGCGGCGCAGCTCGACCACGACCAGGGCGACGAGCGCGAACAGCCCGCCGAGCGCCGAGACGAGGATCCGTGCGCTCCCCCAGCCCTCCGACGCGCCCTCGGAGAGCGCGTACATCGTGGCGCCGAAGCCGACGGCGGAGAGCAGGAAGCCGGCCGCGTCGAACCGGCCGACCCGCTCGGCGCGGTAGTCGGGCAGGAAGAGCACGCCGAAGACGAGGGCGGCGAGGCCGACCGGCACGTTGACGATGAAGACCCAGTGCCAGGACCAGCCGTCCACCAGCCAGCCGCCGAGCACCGGCCCGGCGGCGGGGGCGACGGCGGTCGGCAGCATCAGCACCCGGGTGGCGCGCATCCGCTCCTCCTGGGGGAAGGCCCGGAAGAGCATGGTCATCCCGACCGGGGTGAGCAGCCCGCCGGCCGCGCCCTGGAGGACCCGGTACAGGGTGAGCGAGGTCATCGAGCCGGCCGCACCGCAGAGCAGCGAGGCGACGGTGAACAGGGCCAGCGAGAGGAGGAAGACCCGGCGGGTGCCGTACCGGTCGCCGAGCCAGCCGGAGAGCGGGACGAAGACGGCCAGGCTGACCAGGTAGCCGACGTTGATCACGCCGACTCCGGCCGGATCGGTGCCGAACTCGCGGCCGATCGCGGGCAGGGCCACGTTGACGATCGTGGTGTCCATGATCGACATGAACAGCGCGGCGACGAAGACGACGCCGACCGCGATCTTGGGATTCATCCGCGCCGGGTTCGTCCGTGTCGGGCTGCGCATCGAGGGCTCCTGGATAAATGAAAAATCAACCACCCACGATGCCGGACGGGACCCGGAAACGACAACAGGGCCTCGTCGACGACGAGACCCTGCGCACTGTCGGGGTGACCGGATTCGAACCGACGGCCTTCCGCTCCCAAAGCGGACGCGCTACCAAACTGCGCCACACCCCGTGGTGCCGAGAGGAAGCGTACACGCCGTGCCCTGCCGGTTCGGCGAGATATTCCGAGCCCCCGAAACGAATGTGGTGTGCACGCAGCCGACCGAACCAGGTACGCTGTTCCCGACCTTCCGTCCGGCAACGGCCGGGGGATCGCGCGGGCGTAGCTCAATGGTAGAGCCCTAGTCTTCCAAACTAGTCACGCGAGTTCGATTCTCGTCGCCCGCTCAGAAGTCCGGCCCCGGAGTGATGCCCCGCATCGTTCCGGGGCCGTTCGCGTACCCCGGCGGGCCCCGCCTGCGGGCCCTCCCCCCTCCCGACCGCGGGTCAGAGGCCCAGCCGGGCCGCCCGGGCGGCGGCCCGGTCGAGCAGCCGGTGGACGTCGGACTGCCGGGTGGCGGGCCGGTCGTTGTACTCGTCCGGGGAGTTCACCGGACGACCGGTGGCGTGCAGGACCTCCATCAACTGGACCCGGGCGGTGCGGACCGTCGCCGGGGTGCCGAAGCCGTGGGCCAGGACGGCGGCCTGCGCGCCGAGCAGGCAGACCCGGCCGTCCGCGTCCCACATCGCGCCCTGGAGCCAGCCGTGGGCGGCGATGTACCGGGAGGCGAGGCCGAGGTGCTCGGCGGCGGTCACCGGCGCGGGGCGGGGCGGGCGGCGGAGCGCCCGGTCCAGCAGGGTGGCCCGGGGCACCCGGTGCCCCGCGTACCAGGGGCGGAGCGCGGAGCCGAGCGGGCAGACGTACGGGACCGGCGTGCGCGCGGGGGCGGGCAGCGTGGCCAGGTACGCCTCGATCTCGGCGACCAGGCCGGAGCCGCCCGGGGTCGGCCGGTCCGGGGCGAACAGGACAGGAGGCGGCGTCAGTTCGGTGCGGGGCATGCGGGTTCTCCCGGCGGGGCCGATGGTTTCCGCTACCCAAAATGGTGCATAGGGGGCATTTCTGCGACCGGAGCGCGCCTCGTGAGGGCTCGGCCCCGGGCCGGCGGCGGCCGCGGTGCGGTTTCCCGGGGAGCCTCCGGGCCGATAGCCTCGGCGGCGTTCGAAAGCAGTTCGACGGAGGTTCGCGACGTTCGGAGCCCGAGAGTGGAGGAGTCCCCGTGCGCCCTCAGGACCGACTGGCCGTCATACAGCGATCCGTGGTCCGGGAGATGGGGCGCCTCGGGCAGCAGTTCACCGTCGACGGCGAGGTGGTGCGCGGCCCGGGGACGACCGCGGTCGCCGTCCGCGAGCACCCGGGCGGCGAGGGCGCCGGCCATGTCGACCTCGGCTACGTGCTGGAACTCGGCCGGGCCGACGCGCCGGTGGTCTGGGACTGCACGGCCGGTCTCGGCAAGACCGAGGAGGAGAAGCTCGACAGCGCGGTGCGGATGTGGGCGACCACGACCGCCTCGGCCCTGGTCGAGCTGCGGGAGGGCGGCGGCAGGCACGGCGACCACGCCGACCATCCCGAGCTGCCCGGCTGGCACGCCGTCCAGGGACCGGCGGCGGTGTTCGGGTTCGGCAACGAGCGGCTGGCCGGCTGGCTGGCCGAGCACCGGGTCCTGCCGGCGCTGGCGCCCGCCCTGCTGCCCGCGCTGGGCGGACCGGACGGGCGGGGCGGACGGGGGCCGCACGGGGTCAAGCTGTTCCTGGGCGGCAAGGCGGGGGACGACGTCGCCGAGGTCCGGGTCGACGGAGAGGTCTCCGAGGCGGCATCGGCGGCGCTGCGCGCGCTGGACTGGCCGCGCGGCGAACGGCTCTGCTGGGCGCGACTGTTCGCGGTGCTGACGGCCCAGGGCACGGCGGTGCCGACGGCCGCGCCGGCCGGTGCCGGCGAGGTCGCGGCGGCCCGGCCGGCGGCCGTGGCGGCGGCGCGCCCGCAGGGCCTGTTCGCCCGATGGCGGCAGGCGAGACGCGCCGGCCGCTGACGGACGGCCGCTCCTCGGCCCACCGGCTCGCGTCCGGGCCCGGACGCCGCCAGGGGCATGCGTCGGACCGGCCGCGTCGGATCGGCCTGTGTCGGCCGACCCGGGTCAGCTGGCGATGTTGGAGATGGACTTGGCGACCTGCGCCAGGAAGTCCTGGATCGGCTTGGCGGCCGTGCTCTGGTTGAGCATGAACCCGAACAGCGCGGCCAGGATGAAGTGCCCAGTCTTCAGCTGCTTGTTGCGGATGAAGATGAAGCAGACGATGCCGAACAGGACCAGAGCGGAGACGGAGAGTGCCACCCGGACTCACTTCCTCGATTCGTATCGGGGTGCCACCGGCTGACAGCCCCTGCGAAGCCGGACCCCGGCCTGTCCGACGGTCCCGAGGCGGAACGGCAGATCGCCCGGCACGTCGAGGCCGGAGGAGGAGCCCGGTACGGCCGCACGGTGCCCGTCGTGCCGCATGTGACGCCCCCCATCCCCCGAATCCTGAACAGTCCCGCCCGGACTCAGTGTGGTCGACCGTGCCGATTGCGTAAAGGTCTGACTGTCAGCCGAACGCCGATATCCTGCGATGCGAGACGAGTTTCCGCCGACCGAGACGATAGTCGAGACGTTCTGACGAATCATCGGCGGGGCACCGCTGAGCGGCCGGGAAACGTCCGGGGGGCCGGACCGGAACCCGCTGGTCCGCTCTGCCGCCGGGGCACCGGAATTGGCCGAAGATCAGCTCCCAGGCTTGACAGCAGCTGCCGTTGGCATGTGCCTCCGCACGACGGTGCCCGCGACCTCGACCGGAGCCGGGCGACGGGCCGTCAGTCGCGCCAGAGCAGCAGCACCGCACGGTCGTCGTTGATGTCCCGGGCGACCGTCTCGATCAGCCGGGCGGCCGCTCCGCCGCCCGTGCCCGGACCGCTGCCCGGCACCAGCCGGTCCGCCTCGCCCATCAGCCGGTCCATGCCCTCGGAGAGGTCCCGGCCGGGCGCCTCGACCATGCCGTCGGTGCAGAGCATCAGGACGTCGCCGCGGTTCAGCCTCCCGCGCACGCCCTCGAACTTCGCGCCGTCGTAGATGCCGAGCGCCGGGCCGTCCGCGGCCTCCTTGAGGTCCCAGCGGCCGGCGCCGGCCAGCCGCTGCATCCCCGGCAGGTGTCCGGCCGAGAGCAGCTCGTACTCCCCGCTGTCCAGGTCCAGCACCAGGTGGACGGCGGTGGCGAAGCCCTCCTCCCAGGACTGCCGGAGCAGGTAGCCGTTGGCGGCGGGCAGGAAGTCGTGCGCGGGCAGGGAGCCGAGCAGCCCGCCGAAGGCGCCGGAGAGCAGCAGCGCCCGGGAGCCGGCGTCCATGCCCTTGCCGGAGACGTCCGCGAGGACGACCTCCAGCACCCGCCGGCCCGGGCCGGTCCGGTCGGCGACCACGAAGTCGCCCGAGAAGGACTGCCCGCCGGCCGGGCGCAGCGCCATGTCGGCGTGCCAGCCGTCCGGCAGCCGGGGCACCCGGCTCTGCACCCGGAGCCGCTCGCGCAGGTCGAAGAGCATGGTCGAGCCGCCCCACCAGGGCACGCCCACCCGGCTGCGGAACTGGGCCAGCAGCAGACCGCCGACCCCGGCCGCGCCGACCACCAGGGCGGCGCCGGGGGTGACCCCGTAGGTGTAGGCCTCGGGGTTGTCACTGGCCACCCGCTGCCCGGTGTGGATCACCGACTCGGCGGAGAGGCCCAGGGCGGCCAGCGCGTAGAGCACCACCAGGGAGCCGGGGCGCAGCAGCAGGGCGGCGGCCAGGATCGGCAGCACCAGGGCGGTGGGCGGGGCCCAGGCGGGCCACCAGATGTTGAGCAGGATCAGCAGCGGCACCAGCAGGGCGAGCGCGCAGAGCACCGGCCAGTCGGCGGCGCCGCCGCGGAAGTAGTCGACCCCGGCTGTGCGCAGCCTTCGGCGGACCCGGCGGAGCCTCTTGCGCAACCGGGCCGTCACGGGGTCGGACGCCGTGGCGGCGCCGGGCCTCGTCGCAGTCGTCTGGGGCGGTGAGCCCGGCGGTCTGCCAGCCATGGGGACCGACCATATCCAGCGGTCGCGGTCGGCGTCGACGGCCAGGACGCGGGCGGCCTCGCCGTGGCGCGGGCCCGTCAGCGGGTTTCGGCCGATTGCGGCGGGCGGCGACCGGTGCGTCAGGAGGCGTGCGCCGGTTGGGCGTACGAACCGCCCGCGCGGCGCACGCGCCCCGCGTGCGGGCACTGTGGCGCGCTGCGCACCGGGGCGGGTGCTGTGGCCGATCACACAGGGGCTCGCGGGTCCCGAACGTACGGCGACCGGCCGCGCCTGCGGGGCGCGGCCGGTCGCCGGGAGGGTTGCGGGGGGACGGGCGGGAGGGTCAGCCCTCCTGCTGCGGGTGGTGGGCCGGGATCGGCGGGAGCTCCCCGGTGATCTCGTAGACGCTCAGCATGTCGATCCGGCGGGTGTGCCGCTCGTCGCCGCTGTACGGGGTGCCGAGGAAGACCTCGACGAACCGGGTGGCCTCCTCCTGGGTGTGCATACGGCCACCGATGGAGATCACGTTGGCGTTGTTGTGCTCGCGGCCGAGAGCGGCGGTCTGCTCGCTCCAGGCCAGCGCCGCACGGACGCCCTTGACCTTGTTGGCGGCGATCGCCTCACCGTTGCCCGAGCCGCCGATCACGATGCCCAGCGCCTCCTTGTCGGAGGCCGTGCGCTCGGCGGCGCGCAGGCAGAACGGCGGGTAGTCGTCAAGGGCGTCGTAGATGTGCGGCCCGCAGTCGACCGGCTCGTGGCCGGCCTCCTTCAGCCACTCCACGAGGTGGTTCTTGAGTTCGTATCCGGCATGGTCGGAGCCCAGGTACACGCGCATGCCCATGAGTGTGGCATGCGGGTGGACCCGGGCTCCGCAGGGGGCCGGACGAGCCGGACGGAACCGGCAGGTCGATTCCCGAAGGCGGTCGGTTCCCGGTGGCTGCCGGTTCCCGGTGGGGGTCGGCTTCCGAAGGCGGTCGGTTCCCGGTGGCGGTCGGATCCCCGCCGGCGACGCGGTCGCCGACCGGCGTCCCGGTTCCCCTACCGGCGGCCGAGCAGCTTCCAGGCCAGCGGGAGGGCGCCGGCCGCCAGCGCGGCCTTCAGGGCGTCCCCGACCAGGTAGGGGTAGAGGCCGAGCTCGGCGGCGCGGCCCAGCGACACGTCCAGCGCGAAGGCCAGGTACGGGACGCCGACGGCGTAGATCGCGAGGCTGCCGAGGACCATCGCCGCCGCGGTGCGCAGCGGGGAGCGGTCGGCGCCGCGGCGGGCCAGCGCGCCGACGAGGCCCGCGGCCAGCACGAAGCCGATCGGGTAGCCGAGCGAGGGGATCGACCAGCCGGAGGCGGTCTGCGCGAACCACGGCAGGCCCGCCATGCCGGCGAGCAGGTAGAGGGCGAGCGAGGCGATGCCGCGCCGGGCGCCGAGCGCGGTGCCGACCAGCAGGGCGGCGAAGGTCTGGCCGGTGACCGGCACGGGGGAGCCTGCGACGTTCACCGACAGCTGGGCGGCCAGTCCGGTGAGCGCGGCGCCGCCGGCCACCAGGGCCAGGTCGCGCGCCTGGGTGCCGAGCCGGGTGCCCGCGGCGGGCAGCAGATCGGCGAGGACGGCACGGTTCAGGGTGGGGGTACCGGCGGTCGGGGTGCTGGCGGTGGCCATCGGGCTTGTCTCCTCGGTTCGTCCGTTCAGGTGAGTGAACACCTGTGAACCTACGCGTCGATCACGCCCGGCACCGTCAGGGATCCGGACAAAGCCCCGGCCACCCGCCTTGTCGGGTCCGGCCTCCGGGAGCGACGGAACGTGACGGACGGCGAAGGTCTGCGTCACGATCCGGTCCGCATACTGGTCCGGATCGGGGCATCCTTGGCATGGACAGCCTTGTCACCGGATATTGGGCAACTCGCACCGCATGTCGAACAGTCTGGATCCCTTCCCCATGGCCCGTACCTCCGCGCCCCCGGCGCCCGGGACCACGCCCGCTCCCCCGGCCGGCGGCCAGCAGCTCTCCCACGGGCTCAAGCAGCGCCACCTCTCGATGATCGCGCTCGGCGGGGTCATCGGCGCCGGCCTCTTCGTCGGCTCCGGCGCGGGAATCGCGGCGGCCGGTCCGGCGATCATCCTGGCCTTCGTCCTCTCCGGCCTGCTGGTCATGCTGATCATGCGGATGCTCGGCGAGATGTCGGCCGCCCGCCCGGCCTCCGGCTCCTTCTCGGTGCACGCCGAGAAGGAGATCGGCCCCTGGGCCGGGATCACCGCCGGCTGGATGTACTGGGTGATGCTCTGCTGCGGCGTCGCCGCCGAGGCCACCGCCGCCGGGCGCATCGTCAACGGCTGGATCCCCGGTGTCTCCGCCTGGGTCTGGGTCGCCCTGTTCATGGTCTTCTTCTGCGCCAGCAACCTCACCGCGGTGAAGAACTTCGGCGAGTTCGAGTTCTGGTTCGCCGCCGTCAAGGTCGCCGCGATCCTCGCCTTCCTGGTGCTCGGCGGGCTCGGCATCGCCGGCGTGCTCGGCCCCGGCGCCCCCGGCACCGCCAACCTCACCGGCCAGGGCGGCTTCCTGCCCAACGGGATCGACGGCCTGATCGTCGGCCTGCTCGCCTCCGTCTTCGCCTACGGCGGTCTGGAGACCGTCACCATCGCGGCGGCCGAGTCCGAGGACCCCCGGAAGAACGTCGCCAACGCGGTGCGCACCGCGGTCTGGCGGATCGCGATCTTCTACATCGGCTCGATGGCGCTGGTCGTGACCCTGGTGTCGTGGAAGGACCCGTCGGTCGTCGAGAACGGCCCCTACGTCACCGTGCTGCAACACCTGAGCGTGCCCGGCGCCGGGACGATCATGGAGATCGTGGTGCTGATCGCCCTGCTCTCCGCGATGAACGCCAACATCTACGGCTCCTCCCGGATGGCCTACTCGCTGGTCGCCCGCGGTCAGGGCCCGAAGGCGCTGGCCAAGGTCAGCGGCGGAGTGCCGCGCCTGGCCGTGATCGCCTCCTGCCTGTTCGGCTTCGGCGCCGTACTGGCCTCCAAGTTCTGGCCGGACACCGTCTTCACCTGGCTGATGAACACCACCGGCGTCGCCATCCTGGTGGTCTGGCTCTTCATCTGCCTCGTGCAGCTGCGGATGCGCCGCCGGCTGGAGCGCGAGTCGCCCGAGCTGCTCACCGTGAAGATGTGGGGCTTCCCGTACCTGACCTGGGTGGCGATGGCCGCCGTGGTCGGCATCCTCGCCCTGATGACCACCACCGAGGGCAACCGCCAGCAGCTGTACGCGGCCGGTGTGCTGGTCGCGCTGCTCAGCGGGGCGGGCCTGCTCAAGCAGCGCCGGGACGCCGCCCGCGGCTGACCGCGGGGCCGACCCGGCCGCAGGACACGGAGAGGGCCCGGAACCGCCGCGAACGCGGTTCCGGGCCCTCGTCGTACGCGGGTGCGGCCTACTCGAAGGACGGGCTGGCCGTACGGGTCCGCTTGATCTCGTAGAAGCCCGGGGTGCCGGCGACCAGCAGGGTGCCGTCCCAGAGCCGCGCCGCCGCCTCGCCGCGCGGTATCGGGGTGACCACCGGGCCGAAGAACGCCACCCGCTCGCCGTCGGCGCCCTCGACCGCGATCACCGGGGTGCCGACGTCCTCGCCGACCAGCGTGATGCCCTCCTTGTGCGAGGCGCGCAGGGCCTCGTCGTACGCGTCGGTCTCCGCCGCGTCCGCCAGCTCGACCGGCAGACCCGCCGCGACCAGCGCCGCCTCGACGGTCTCCCGGTTCTGCGGCAGGCCCTGGTTGTGGAAACGGGTGCCCAGCTCGGTGTAGAGCCGGCCCAGCACCTCGTCGCCGTGCTGCTGCGCGGCGGCGATGCAGACCCGTACCGCGCCCCACGCGTTGTCCAGCAGCTCCCGGTACTTCTCCGGCAGGTCGCGGTGCTCGTTCAGCACCGACAGGCTCATCACGTGCCAGTTCACGTCCACCGGGCGGAGCTGCTGCACCTCGATCAGCCAGCGGGACGTCATCCAGGCCCACGGACAGGCCGGGTCGAACCAGAAGTCGGCGGTCTTGCGCTCAGCGGCAGTCGTCACGGCTGTCGTCCTTCGAGAGAGATCCGGAAGTCGGTGGTGCGGGCCCGCACGGGGCATCCCACCCAGCGCCAACGCCCGCCCGACACCGCTGATTCCGGGCCGCCGCCCCGAGTTGTGCAATGGTACCGACGTGAGGGGCGTGAAAGGATGCCCCCGCGACACCACAGCGCCGCACCAACCGCACCGCCGAAGACCGCACCACCGTGCGAGCCGGACAAAGGAGTACCGCCGTGCCGGGCAAGAACCTGAGCCGCGACGAAGCCCAGCAGCGGGCCAGCATCCTGGGCGTGGACGCGTACCGGGTCCGGCTGGACGTGACCTCGGCCACCGACCCCGCGGCCGCGACCTTCCGGTCCACCACCACCGTCGCCTTCCGCTGCACCGAGCCGGGGGCGTCGACCTTCCTCGACCTGCTCGCCGCAGGCGTCCGCGCCGTCACCCTCAACGGCCGCGCCCTCGACCCCGCCACCGCCTTCGACGGCGCCCGGGTGCACCTCGACGGCCTCGCCGCGGAGAACGTCCTCGTCGTCGACGCCGACTGCGCCTACAGCCGCACCGGCGAGGGCCTGCACCGGTTCACCGACCCGGTCGACGGCGAGACCTACCTCTACACCCACTACGAGCCGGCCGACGCCCGCCGGGTCTTCGCGACCTTCGAGCAGCCCGACCTGAAGGCGCCGTTCACCTTCACCGTGACCGCGCCGGCCGCCTGGAACGTCTGGTCCAACGCGCCGCACGAGAACGTCACCGAGGACGGTGCCGCGCGCACCTGGGAGTTCGCGCCGACCCGGCCGATCTCCACCTACCTCACCGCCGTGGTCGCCGGTCCGTACCACGTCGCCCGCGACCACTACAGCCGCACCCTCGCCGACGGCACCGTGCTGGAGATCCCACTCTCGGCGATGTGCCGCCGCTCGCTCGCCCCCTCCTTCGACGCCGACGAGATCCTCGGCGTCACCAAGCTCGGCCTCGACTTCTTCCACGAGCAGTTCGACTACCCGTACCCCTTCGGCAAATACGACCAGGCCTTCGTCCCCGAGTACAACATCGGCGCGATGGAGAACCCCGGCTGCGTCACCTTCCGCGAGGAGTTCGTCTTCCGTTCGAGGGTCACCGACGCCGCCTACGAGGGCCGGGCCAACGTGATCCTGCACGAGATGGCCCACATGTGGTTCGGCGACCTGGTCACCATGCGCTGGTGGGACGACCTCTGGCTGAAGGAGTCCTTCGCCGACTTCATGGGCTCGTACGGCCTGGTCGGCGCGCGGACCCGCTACTCGGGTGCGTGGGTCACCTTCGCCAACCAGCGCAAGGCGTGGGCCTACCGACAGGACCAGTTCCCCACCACCCACCCGATCACCGCGGACATCCGCGACCTGGAGGACGCCAAGCTCAACTTCGACGGCATCACCTACGCGAAGGGCGCCTCGGTGCTCAAGCAGCTGGTGGCGTACGCCGGTTCGGAGGCGTTCTTCGAGGGCGCCCGGCGCTACTTCAAGCGGCACGCCTTCGGCAACACCGAACTCGGCGACCTGCTGGACATCCTGGAGGAGACCAGCGGCCGCGACCTCAAGTCCTGGGCCGCCGCCTGGCTGCAGACCGCGGGCGTCAACGCGCTCACCCCCGAGGTCACCGTCGACGCCGAGGGCCGGATCACCGAACTCGCCATCCACCAGGACGGCGAGGTGCTCCGCCCGCACCGCATCGCGGTCGGCCTCTACGACCGGGACGCCGACGGCGCCCTCGTCCGCACCCGGCGGATCGAGCTCGACGTCACCGAGGCCCGCACCGTCGTGGCCGAGGCCACCGGCCTGGCCCGGCCCGCGCTCGTCCTGCTCAACGACGACGACCTCACGTACTGCAAGATCCGCTTCGACGCCGAATCGCTGGAGACGCTGCGCGCCGGCCTCGGTGACATCGAGGACGACCTGGCCCGCGCGCTCGCCTGGTCCGCCGTCTGGAACCTCACCCGCGACGCCCTGATGCCGGCCCGCGACTACATCGCGCTCGTCCTGCGGTTCGCCGGCCAGGAGGCCAACATCGGCGTCCTGCAGTCGCTGCACAGCCAGGCCAAGAGCGCCGTCGACCTGTACGCCGACCCGGCCTGGCGCGGCGAGGGCGGCCGCCTCCTCGCCGACGGCGCGCTCCGCGAACTGCGCGCCGCCGCCCCCGGCAGCGACCACCAGCTGGCCTGGGCCCGGTTCCTGGCCCAGACCGCCAACGGCTCCGAGCACCTGGGCCTGGTCCGCGGCCTGCTGGCCGGCACCGCCCGGATCGACGGGCTGGAGGTCGACCAGGAGCTGCGCTGGGCGCTCTGGCTGGCGCTCGCGGCGGCCGGCCAGGCCTCCGACGAGGAACTCGCCGAGGAGCTCGCCACCGACAACACCGCCAGCGGCCGGCGCCAGCACACCCAGTGCCTGGCCGCCCGGCCGACCCCGGAGGCCAAGGCAGCCGCCTGGTCCGCCGTGATCGACTCGGACGAGCTGCCCAACGCCCTGGTCGAGGCCAACATCGCCGGCTTCGCGCTGCCCGGGCACCGCGACCTGACCTCGCTCTACGCGGCGCCCTACTTCAAGCTGCTGGAGCGGATCTGGGCCGACCGGACCATCGAGATCGCCATGCGGATCGTCGGCGGGTTCTTCCCCCAGGCCCAGGTGAGCGAGGCGACGCTGGCCGAGGCGGACGGCTGGCTCGCCGGCCACCCCGACGCGGCGCCCGCGCTGCGTCGGCTGGTGCTGGAGCGCCGGGACGACCTGGCCCGGGCGCTGCGGGCGCAGGCCTGCGACCGGGCCTGAGGACCGCTCCCGTACCGGCACCCGAGGGGCCGGACGTGCTGAACGGGCTGGGCCCGCCCCGACGGATGTCGGGGCGGGCCCAGCCCGTTCGCACTCCGGCGGTCAGTTGCCCCGCAGCCCGCGGTCCAGGGCGGCGATCCCGCTGCCCCGGGCGTCGTCGCCGTCCAGCGACCAGACCATCACACCGGCCAGGTCGTTCCATCGCGCGTACCGGGCCTTCGCGGTGAGCACCTCGGCCGAGTCGTAGCTGTAGAAGGTGGAGCCGTCGTACCGCCAGGACGCGCCGTGGTCGCGGTCCACGTAGGTGGTGCCGGGCAGGGCGTTGATCTCCTTGTAGGAGCGGTCCGGCACGGTGCCGGTGGCCTTCTGGTAGAGGCCGTGGCGGGCGCCGGCCGGCACGCCCGTCCAGCCGTGGCCGTAGAACGGGGTGCCGAGGACGGTCTGCCGGGAGGGCAGGCCGCGCTGGGCGTAGTGGTCGACGGCCTTGTCCGCGCTGCGCTGCCGTGCGTCCGAGTCGGTCGGGTCGGAGTAGAGGTTGGCGTGGTGGTTGGCCGGGCCCTTGCCCTCCCACGGACCGTGCAGGTCGTAGGTCATCAGGTTGAGCCAGTCGACGGTCCGCGCGAGCTCGGGCAGCTCCAGCCGGTCCGCCACGGTCTCGTTGGCGGCGACGGCGGCGGTCAGCAGGTAGTGCTTGCCCTTGCCCCTGCCCTTGCCTTCGCTCGTGCCGTCGCTCGTGCCGTCGCTCGTGCCGTCGCTCGTGCCGTCGCTCGTGCCGTCGCTCGTGGCGTCGCTCGTGGCGTGCGGGCCGCGCTTGCCGCCGAGTTCGTCCAGCTGCTTGCGGAACTCGGCCATCAGCAGGGTGAAGTTGCGGCCGTCCTCGGGGCGGACGACGTTGCCGGCGTCACCGCCGCCGCCCGGGTACTCCCAGTCGACGTCGATGCCGTCGAACACCCCGGCGGCCACGCCCTTGCCGCCCTCCGGGGAGCCGGCGAGCTGCGGCACGTCGCCCTTGAGGTAGAGGTCGATGCAGGAGGAGACGAACTTCCTGCGCGCCTCGTCGGTGGCGGCCGCGTCCGAGAAGTACTTGGACCAGCTCCAGCCGCCCAGCGAGATCACGGCCCTGAGCTGCGGGTTGACGGCCTTCAGCTTGCGCAGCTGGTTGAAGTGGCCCTTGAGCTTCTGGTCGGGGGCGTCGGCCACGCCGTCCACCGAGTCGGCGGCGGAGAAGGCGCGCTGGTAGTCGTTGTAGGCGTCGCCCTGGCCGGCGTCGTTGGTCTCGAAACAGGTGCCGTCCGCCGAGACGTTGCCGAAGGCGTAGTTGATGACGGTGAGCTTCCCGGCCTGGCCGGACTCCTGCACCCGCTTCGCGGAGCTGTCGGCGCCCCACTGGGTGAAGTAGCCGACGCGCTGACCCTTGAGCTGGGGACCGTGCTGGGTCCCGGCGGCGTTGGCGGTGACGGGGGCGACGAGCAGCGCGGCGACGGTGGCGGCGGCGAGCAGGGCGGAGGAGCGAGTGGGCATACCGGACCTATTCTCTGAAGCAGCGTCAATTGGTCTGGACCAGCTGGCATAGAGATTTAGTCCATCGCGCCACGGCGCACAAGAGGACGTGCCCGGACGGGGCAGCATGCAAAAGAGGCCGGACCGCGGGAACGCGGTCCGGCCTCTCGGCAGCTGTCGGAGGATCAGCCGATCAGCGAGCGCAGCACGTACTGCAGGATGCCGCCGTTGCGGTAGTAGTCCGCCTCACCGGGGGTGTCGATGCGGACGACCGCGTCGAACTCCTTGGTGGCGCCGTCCGTGCCGACCGCGACGACCTTGACGGTCTTCGGGGTGCGGCCCTCGTTGAGCTCGGTCACACCGGTGAAGGAGAAGGTCTCCTCGCCGGTCAGACCGAGGGAGTCGGCGTTCTGGCCCTCGGGGTACTGCAGCGGGAGGACGCCCATGCCGATCAGGTTCGAGCGGTGGATGCGCTCGTAGGACTCGGCGATGACGGCCTTCACGCCGAGCAGCGCGGTGCCCTTGGCGGCCCAGTCGCGGGACGAGCCGGAGCCGTACTCCTTGCCGGCCAGGACGACCAGCGGGGTGCCGGCGTTCTGGTAGTTCTGCGAGGCGTCGTAGATGAACGACACCGGCGCGTCGGCCTGGGTGAAGTCGCGGGTGTAGCCGCCCTCGGTGCCCGGCGCGATCTGGTTGCGCAGGCGGATGTTGGCGAAGGTGCCGCGGATCATCACCTCGTGGTTGCCGCGACGCGAGCCGTACGAGTTGAAGTCGCGCTTCTCCACACCGTGCTCGGTGAGGTACTGCGCGGCCGGGGTGCCCGGCTTGATGTTGCCGGCCGGGGAGATGTGGTCGGTGGTGACCGAGTCGCCCAGCTTGGCCAGGACGCGGGCGCCGGAGATGTCGTTCACCGGGCTCGGGGTCTTGGCCATGCCCTCGAAGTACGGGGGCTTGCGGACGTAGGTGGACTCGGCGTCCCACTCGAAGGTGTTGCCGGTCGGGACCGGGAGCGACTGCCAGCGGTGGTCGCCGGCGAAGACGTCCTGGTAGCCCTTGTCGAACATGGCCTCGTCGATGGAGCCGGCGACGGTGTCGGCGACCTCCTTCTCCGACGGCCAGATGTCGGCGAGGAACACGTCGTTGCCGTCGGCGTCCTGACCCAGGGCGTCACGGGTGATGTCGATGTTCATGTTGCCGGCGAGGGCGTAGGCGACCACCAGCGGCGGGGAGGCCAGGTAGTTCATCTTGACGTCCGGGTTGATCCGGCCCTCGAAGTTGCGGTTGCCGGAGAGCACCGAGACGACCGCGAGGTCGGCCTCGTTCACCGCGGCCGAGACCTCCTCGGGCAGCGGGCCCGAGTTGCCGATGCAGGTGACGCAGCCGTAGCCGACCAGGTTGAAGCCCAGCTTCTCCATGTACGGGAGGAGGCCGGCCTTCTCGTAGTAGTCCATGACGACCTTGGAGCCGGGCGCCAGGGTGGTCTTGACCCAGGGCTGGACGCGCAGGCCCTTCTCCACGGCCTTCTTCGCCAGCAGGGCGGCGCCCAGCATGACGGAGGGGTTGGAGGTGTTGGTGCAGGAGGTGATCGAGGCGATCACGACCGCGCCGTTGTCGATCTCGTAGGACGAGCCGTCGGGGGCGGTGACGGTGGTCGGCTTCGAGGCCTCGGCCGAGTAGGTCGGCAGCGCCTCGGCGAACCTCTCGGCGGCCTCGGCCAGGATCACGCGGTCCTGCGGGCGCTTCGGGCCGGAGATCGACGGGACGACGGTGGAGACGTCCAGCTCCAGGTACTCGGAGTAGACCGGCTCGACCGACGGGTCGTGCCAGAGGCCCTGCTCCTTGGCGTACGCCTCGACCAGGGCGAGCTGCTGCTCGTCACGGCCGGTGAGCTTCAGGTAGCTGATGGTCTCGGCGTCGATCGGGAAGATCGCGCAGGTCGAACCGAACTCCGGCGACATGTTGCCGATGGTGGCGCGGTTGGCCAGCGGGATCGCGGTGACGCCCTCGCCGTAGAACTCCACGAACTTGCCGACCACACCGTGCTTGCGCAGCATCTCGGTGATGGTGAGCACCAGGTCGGTGGCGGTGGTGCCGGCCGGCAGCTGGCCGTTGAGCTTGAAGCCGACCACGCGCGGGATCAGCATGGAGACCGGCTGGCCCAGCATCGCGGCCTCGGCCTCGATGCCGCCGACGCCCCAGCCCAGCACGCCCAGGCCGTTGACCATGGTGGTGTGCGAGTCGGTGCCGACACAGGTGTCCGGGTAGGCCTGGCCGTTGCGGACCATGACGGTGCGGGCCAGGTGCTCGATGTTCACCTGGTGGACGATGCCGGTGCCGGGCGGGACGACCTTGAACTCGTCGAACGCGGTCTGGCCCCAGCGCAGGAACTGGTAGCGCTCCCTGTTGCGGCCGTACTCGATCTCGACGTTCTGGACGAAGGCGTCCGGCGTACCGAACTTGTCGGCGATGACGGAGTGGTCGATGACCAGCTCGGCCGGGGCCAGCGGGTTGATCTTGGCCGGGTCGCCGCCCAGCTCCTTGACGGCCTCACGCATGGTGGCGAGGTCGACCACGCACGGCACGCCGGTGAAGTCCTGCATGATCACGCGGGCCGGCGTGAACTGGATCTCCTGGCTCGGCTGGGCGTCGGCGTCCCAGGTGCCGAGGGCGCGGATGTGGTCGGCGGTGATGTTGGCGCCGTCCTCGGTGCGGAGCAGGTTCTCCAGCAGCACCTTGAGGCTGTACGGCAGCCGCTCGGAACCCTCGACGGCGGAGAGCTTGAAGATCTCGTACGACTCGTCGCCCACCTGCAGCGAGCTGCGGGCGTCGAAGCTGTTCGCGGACACGACTGACTCCTTCTAGGTGCTTCGTGCGGTATTCCGGCCGCCACGGTGGTAAGGTCAGCCTTACTTAGGCTGACCTTGCCCGCACCGCCGGTGAGCGCCTCTCGGCAAGTATCTTGATGTCGAGATATATCGTAGAGGGCAGTTATCTCGATGTCGAGATAAACCATAGTGCATGGCGTCGGCTCCGCCACGTCGGCACCTCCTCAGTACCACGCGGGCGCCGAACCGGCACCACCCCAGGCTGCCCCCGGTTCGGACGGCCCGCTCGCCGGAGGAGCGACACCCCCCGGTACGGTGACCGGAGAGTGACACACCGGAGCAGGCCGGGGGCCGACTGATGATCGTGGTGGACGCGTCCGCGCTGGTGCTCGCGCTGGCCGACGAGGGTGAACGCGGGGCGGCCGCCCGGGCCGAACTGGCCGCGGACGACGAGTGGGCGGCGCCCGAGCACCTCGTCATCGAGGTGATGCAGTCGCTGCGCGGCCTGTACCTGGCCCGCGAGCTCACCGCCGAGCGGGTGGGCGAGCTCGCCACCGAACTGCCCGGCCTCGCGATCCGCAAGGTGCCGGTCGGGCCGCTGCTCGGGCGGATCTGGGAACTCAAGGACAACCTCACGCCGGACGACGCCGCGTACGTGGCGGTGGCCGAGCAGTACGGGGTGCCGCTGGTCACGGCGGACCTGCGGCTGATGCGGGCCAGCGGGCCGCGGTGCGAGATCCGCGGCATCGGCCGGCCGGGCGGGGGCGCCGGGTAGCAGGGCCGGCCGGGGGCCCGGGGTCGGCGGGGCCGGCACCGGAGCCCGGGGCCGTGTCCGGGGCGCGTGTCCGGGGTCGGCGGGGCGTGTCCGGGGAGCGGCGGGCGGCGTTGAGCAGGGTGTCCGCTCTTGCGTGCGCCCTCCGGGAGCGCGCCCAGCCCGAGAAGGTCCGCCGATGTCCGCTCCGCTCGCCGCCGCCCTGCTCCCGCTCGCCCTGCTGGCACCCGCCGCCGTGCCGGTCTCGACCACCGACGCCGTCTTCGACCCCGCCACCGCCTTCGTCCCGCCGACCGCGATCAGCCACGCGCCGGACCTCGTTCCCTACGGCTCGCACGTACGGGTGGTGGTCGACCGCTCGGCGCCCGGCCGGACGGTACTGACCATGAGCGTGACCGGGGTCGCCGCCGACCGCGAGTTCCCGGTCCACCTGCACACCGGTCCGTGCGGGGCCGACCCGGCCGCGTCCGGCCCGCACTACCAGGACGCGGTGGACCCGGTCCGCCCGTCGACCGACCCCGCCTACGCCAACGACCGCAACGAGCTGCGGCTCGCCCTGCGCACCGACGGGCACGGCGACGGCACCGCCGCGACGGTGGTGGCCTGGCAGCCCCGGGCCGGGGAGGCCCGCTCGCTGGTCCTGCACGCGGGCGGCCCGACCGACCCGACCGGCGCGCGCGGCCGGCACGGCGCGCAGGATGCGGCCGGTGCGCACGGTTCGGCCGATGCGCACGGTTCGGCCGGTGCGCACGCTCAGCGCGGTCAGCACGGCGCCAACGACCGGGTCGCCTGCGTGAAGCTGGAGGAGCTCTAGCCGCTCACCGGCCGGGCCCGTCCGCCGTCAGGACCCGAGGGTCGCGACCAGGACGGCCTTGATCGTGTGCAGGCGGTTCTCCGCCTGGTCGAAGACGACGGAGTGCTCCGACTCGAACAGCTCGTCGGTGCACTCCAACTCCGCCATCCCCGTCTCCTCGAACAGCTGCCGGCCGACCACCGTGCCGAGGTCGTGGAAGGCGGGCAGGCAGTGCAGGAACTTCACCGCCGGATTGCCCGTGGCCCGCACGGTGCCCATCGACACCTGGTACGGCTTGAGCAGCGCGACGCGCTCGGCCCAGACCTCCTTGGGCTCCCCCATCGAGACCCAGACGTCGGTGTAGAGGAAGTCGGCGCCGGCCACGCCCTCGGCCACGTCCTCGGTGAGGGTGATCCGGGCGCCGGCGCCCTCGGCGAGCGTCCGGGCGGCCTTCTGCACGTCCTCGGCCGGCCAGAGCGAGCGCGGCGCGACGATCCGGACGTCCATGCCGAGCAGCGCGCCGGTGACCAGCAGCGAGTTGCCCATGTTGGAGCGGGCGTCACCGAGGTAGGCGAGCGTCACCCCGGTGAGCGGCTTGGCGGTGTGCTCGGTGATGGTCAGCACGTCGGCGAGCAGCTGGGTGGGGTGCCACTCGTTGGTCAGGCCGTTCCAGACCGGCACCCCGGCGTGGGCGGCGAGCTCCTCGACGATCTCCTGGCCGTGCCCGCGGTACTCGATGCCGTCGAACATCCGGCCGAGCACCCGGGCGGTGTCCTTGATCGACTCCTTGTGGCCGATCTGGGACCCGGCCGGGTCCAGGTACGTGGTGGTGGCGCCCTGGTCGTGGGCGGCGACCTCGAAGGCGCAACGAGTCCGGGTGGAGGTCTTCTCGAAGATCAGCGCGATGTTCCGGCCCCGCAGCCTGGGCTGCTCGGTACCCGCGTACTTCGCCGCCTTGAGCTGAGCGGCGAGGTCCACCAGGAAGCGGAACTCCTGGGGCGTGAAATCGAGCTCCTTGAGGAAGTGCCGGTTCCGGAGGTTGAACGCCATGCCAGGCTCCTGGGGTGACGGGTCGGGCGGAAAGCAGCAAGTCTATACGATGCTCGGAATTTCTATGCAAGAGCCTGCGGCTGGTCCACCGGAACCGGTCGACGCCTACAGCCGGGGGTCCACCGGCTCGGCCTCCAACGCCAGAACGGCGAAGACCGGCTCGTGCACCCGCCAGAGCGGCTCACCGCCGGCCAGCCGGTCCAGTGCCTCCAGACCGAGCGCGTACTCGCGCAGCGCCAGCGAGCGCTTCAGCCCGAGCGCGCCGCCGCGCGGACGCTCCCGGTGCCCCCGCTGCCCCCGCTGCTCCGGGTGGTCCGGGTGGTCCAGGTGGTCCGGGCTCTCCGGACCGTGGACCAGCCGCAGGTACTCCCGGCCGCGGACCTTCACCGCCGGCTGCACCAGCCCGCCCGGACGGCCCTCCCCCGCCGCGCCCCGCACCGGCGACGCGGGTGGCTTGACCACCATGCCCGGCGCACCGCCAGCCCCGGTCAGCTCCTCCCACCACGCCACGGCCGCGGCCGTCGACGCCTCGTCCCCGGTGTCCACCGCCAGCCGGGCGGTCGGGTACAGGACGGGACCGCCCATCCGGTCGACCGGTGCTCCGGGCCCGGCCGCACCGCCGGCCACGGGGCCAGCGGCACGGTCCGCCGCGACCAGCCGGTCGATGCGGGCCAGCTGCTCCTCCCGCGGGCGGAGCGCCAGGTTCGCCCCCTCCCCGGCCAGCACCTGGAACGGCGCCAGCCGGACACCCGACTGCCCCTCCCCGGGACGCGCGAACCGGCGGTACGCGTCGGTGAACGCCCGGACGTCCGCCGCACGGCGCCGCTGGCGGCCCGCCTGCGCCGCGACCTCCAACCCGCGGTCGGCAGCCCGCTCCAGCGCGGCGAGAACCGACGGGAGCGCGGCGCCCGCCACCGCGCCGAGCGCCGCGTACCCGCGGTGCGGCGAGGGCCCGTCGGCCGTCACCGGCCACGCCGCCAGGGTCGCGTCCAGCAGCAGCCAGCCGGTGTCCAGCTCCTCGAAGAGCCCGGCACGCTCGGCCGCCGCCCGCAACCGGAGCAGCAGGGCGGCACACTCCTCCTCGCCCAGCAGCGCCCCGCCCGTCCGTGACCAGACCGCCCCCGGGCCCGCCGGGCCGAAGCGCCGGGCCAGCGCCGCGTCGTCCCGGGACACCAGCACCACCGCGCGCGAGCCCGGATGCCACTCCTCGCACAGGACGTGCCGGACCCCGTCCGCGCGGTACGCGGCGAAGACCTCGTCCGGGTGCTCCCGGTACCCGGGCCGGTGCGCGGCGGGGCCCGGCGGCACCGCCGGCGGCAGGTGGACCAGCAGCCGCGGGTCGACCGCCGAGCGGCTCATCGTCTCCAGTGCCGCCGCCGCGCTCTCCGCCCGGACGGCGACCGGGCCGTGCAGCGCCGTCTCCACCACCCGGCGGCCCGCCACGTCGGCCAGGTCCAGCGGACGGCCCTCGCGCCCGCCCGGCGCGTCGCTGAGCAGCGGGCGGACCGGCGCGTACCACTGCCGCTCCGCCTCGACGGTGACCAGCTCGCGCTCCGGGTAGCGCAGCGCGGTCAGCTCACCGCCGAAGACGCAGCCGGTGTCCAGGCAGACGGTGTTGTGCAGGAAGCTCGCCACCGGAAGCGGCGTGTGCCCGTAGACCACCAGCGCCCGCCCCCGGTACTCCTCCGCCCAGGGGTGGCGCACCGGCAGGCCGTACTCGTCGGTCTCGCCGGTGGTCTCCCCGTACAGCGCGTGCGAGCGGACCCGGCCGGACGAGCGGCCGTGGTAGCGCTCCGGCAGGCCCGCGTGGCAGACCACCAGGTCGCCGCCGTCCAGCAGGTAGTGGTCGGCCAGGCCGCGGATGAACTCCCGGGCCTCGGACCGGAAGCCCTCCGGCTCGGACTCCAGCTGTTCGAGGGACTCGCGCAGGCCGTAGGAGAGGGTCACCCGCTCGCCGTCCAGCGCCCGGGCGAGCTTCTGCTCGTGGTTGCCCGACACGCAGAGCGCGTGACCGGCCGCCACCATGCCCATCACCAGGCGCAGCACGCCCGGCGTGTCCGGGCCGCGGTCGACCAGGTCGCCGACGAAGACCGCCGTCCGGCCGGCCGGTGGGACGGCGTCGACCGGGCGGCCCGCCTCGTCCCGGACGATCCGGTAGCCGAGGCGGGGCAGCAACGACTCCAGCTCGGCGCGGCAGCCGTGGACGTCGCCGACCAGGTCGAACGGGCCGGTCAGATGGCGCAGGTCGACGCGCCGCTTCTCCCGTACCACCTCGGCGGCGGCCACCTCGTCCGCGCCGTGCAGCACGTGCACCCGGCGGAAGCCCTCCTTCTGCAGACCGGCCAGGGACGCGCGCAGCTCGCGGTGCTGGCGCGGGATCACGGACGCGGGCAGGTCGCGGTCCTGCCGGAGACGGGTGCGCTCGGCGCAGACGCCCGGCGGCACGTCCAGCACGATCGCCGCCGGCCTCGCGTCGTGCTCGTGGGCGATCGCGATCAGCCGTTTCCGGGCCGCGGCCTGGACGTTGGTGGCGTCCACCACGGTCAGCCGGCCGGCGGCGAGGCGCTTGCCGACGATGTAGTACAGGACGTCGAAGGCGTCGGCGGAGGCGGACTGGTCGTTCTCGTCGTCGGCCACCAACGCGCGGCAGGTGTCGGAGGAGACCACCTCGGTCGGGCGGAAGTGGCGTCGGGCGAACGTGGACTTGCCCGCGCCGCTGGTGCCGACCAGCACGACGAGGGAGCCCTCGGTCACCGTCACCGTCACGGCCGCCGGCGCCTCGGCGTCGGCGTCGACCGCGGCCTCTGCCGCCACTGTCGCCGCCGCCGGGAGGCTGCTCGGCCCAAGGGTCCCGGGAGCGGGGGCGCCGGGGTTCGTTTCGTCGCCGGTCATCGGGACTCGCCTCCTCCGAGGGTGGGGGTACCGCGTCTGAAGAGGGCCGGCCCGGCCGGGGCGGCCATGGTGACGGTGTAGCCGTGCTCGGCCGCCACCCGTTCCGCCCAGGTGCCGAAACCGGGATCACCGGCCTGCGACGTGACGACGACCGCCGCCGGGCGCACCGTCCCGAACACCGCGTGCTCCAGGGCCGGACGCCGGTCCGGGTCCGCCCGCCCGACCACGTCGGCGTCGAGCACCGCCGCGTCGAAACCCCTCAGCCTGGCGTCCGCGTACATCAGCGCGCCCTGCACCAACCCGACCCGGACCGTCCGCCGGGTGGCCGCCCACTCCGGCGCCGGCTCCGTCGTGCGCTCCAGCCCGAGGCGGTGTGCGGCGGTGGACAGCGCACGCAGCGAGACGTCCACCCCCAGCAGTTCGGTGAACCGGGCGTCCGTCAGCAGTGCGTCGATCAACTCGCCCCGGCCGCAGCCGAGGTGCACCACCCGGGCGGCACCGACCTCGCGCAGCGCGGCCAGGACCGCCGCCCGGCCCGCCTCGACGGCGGCCGTGCGGCCGTCGCCGTCAGCACCCTCGGCCGGGCTGTCCGGTTCACCGTCGCCGTACCCGGCGCCGTCGGCCCCGGGCGGCCCGTGGTGGTCCAGGCGACGGGCGATCAGTTCACGTTCGGGGTGCCGGGCCAGCCAGTCCGCGTCGGCGGAGAACAGATTGCCGACCCCCTCCGGCGCGACCCACTGGTCCGTGACGCCCTCCAGCGCCGGCAGCAGTACGGCCAGTTGTCGGAGCGCGTCGGCCGGTCGGGCCGACGCCGCTTCCAGTGCGAGCCGGACGTACGGCGACTCCCCCCACGCGGGGAACTCCTCGTCCAGCGGGATCGCCGCCGCCTCGACCCGCCAGCCCAGCGGCTCGAACAGTCGCCGCACCAGCGCCACACGGCCGCCCTCGCCCGCACCGCTCCCGAGGCCGCGCTCACCGTCGACGCGGACGGCGGGCAGCTCGATGCGCAGCGGGAGAGCGCGATCGGCCGGGTCGGCGGCCGTGATCACCGCCCGGAAGACGGTGCGCAGCGCCGCCGCGAACCGTGACGACACGACGTAGGGGCGATCGTCGCCGGCCCGGACGCGCGCGAGGTCCGACGCGCCGGAAGGCCCGCCGCCCCGCCCCTTGCGGGACGGTGCCGGATCCGCCTCCACCAGCAGGACGGCCGTGCAGCGTTCGTCGCCGGCCTCCGGGAAGAAGACGTGCGCCTCGCCGTACGCGGTCGCGGCCCGCTGGACCGCGTCCGGCGGCCGGTTCAACAGGCGCGCCAGGTCGGTGGCCGGGCTCCCGGCGGTGCCGGTGGCTGAAATCGACATGAACACCTGTCCGAGTATCGCCCAGCTCCGAGCCCTCGGACAGCCGGTTTTCGTCCGGATGCGGCGGCTCCCCGGCCCTGTCCGGACGGTGAGCGTGTTCGGCACCGGGGGCCCGCATTCGTTAACGTGCACGATGTGACTGCAGAATCCACCACCCCCGTGAGCGGCGCCGTTGCCGCCGGTCTGGCCACCATCGCCGCCGACGGCACCATCCTCGACACCTGGTACCCGGCCCCCGTGCTGGCTGCCGACCCCGGCCCCGCCGGGACCGTCCTCCTGACCACCGAACAGGCCGAGGCCGAGCTGGGCGCCGGCGCCGCCGAGGCGCTGCGGGCCGACGCCCGCCGCGGCGTCGACGTGGTCGCCGTGCGCACCACCATCGCCTCGCTGGACGAGAAGCCGATCGACGCGCACGACGCCTACCTGCGTCTGCACCTGCTCAGCCACCGCCTGGTGAAGCCCCACGGCCAGAACCTCGACGGCATCTTCGGTCTGCTCGCCAACGTGGCGTGGACCAGCATCGGCGCGGTGCCGGTGGAGAAGGTCGAGCAGGCCCGGCTGGCCGTGCGCGCCCAGGGCGGGCAGCTCGCCGTCTACGGGATCGACAAGTTCCCGCGGATGACCGACTTCGTCGCCCCGTCCGGTGTGCGCATCGCCCACGCGGACCGCGTCCGGCTCGGTGCGCACCTGGCCGTCGGCACCACCGTGATGCACGAGGGCTTCGTCAACTTCAACGCCGGCACGCTGGGCACCTCCATGGTCGAGGGCCGGATCAGCGCCGGTGTCGTGGTCGGCGACCACAGCGACATCGGCGGCGGCTCCTCGATCATGGGCACCCTGTCGGGCGGTGGCAAGCAGGTCGTCTCGGTCGGCGAGCGCTGCCTGCTCGGTGCCAACGCGGGCATCGGCATCTCCCTCGGCAACGACTGCGTCGTCGAGGCCGGCCTCTACGTCACCGCCGGCACCCGGGTGACCACCCCGGACGGCACCGTGGCCAAGGCCGTCGAGCTGTCCGGCCAGGACAACCTCCTCTTCCGCCGCAACTCCCAGTCCGGTGCGGTCGAGGTGATCGCCCGCTCCGGCTCGTGGGGCGGCCTCAACGCCGACCTGCACGCCCACAACTGACACCTGTCTCCTTCGAGGGTGTGGTCTCTTCCCCCTTTCCCGCCGTGCCGTCCGCCTCGTGAACGCGGGCGGCACGGCGGGGAGGGTGTCCGAGGGCCCCGGCGCCGCCGCTGCGACGCCGGGGCTCTTCCCGTCCCCGGCGGCGAGCGATCACGTGCGGCGGCCCGCGTCTGACCGAGGAGGCCGCGCGGCGGCAAGCCGAGGTCACCCGGGAGGCTGACGGCCTGCGCCGGTCGGACCGCATCGGGTGGTCGTCGGTGACTCCGGTTCGGGGAGTTCGTTGGTTGCAGCGGCGGGGCGCGTCAGGCCGCCGCCGACGGCTTCACGCCGCACCACCGATCCGAAGAGGTCCCCTCATGCCCGACTTCCGGTCCGAGGCGTCCGCCGCCCCGCAGCACTCCGCCGACGACGGGTCGGCCGCGCCCGCCTCCCCGAGGAGCCTGCTGGAGCAGATGCAGGAACTACTCGCCTCGGTCACCGCGGACCTCGCCGAACTGCAGTCCTCGGGCATCCGTACCCCCGCCGCGGGCGGTGCCGGCCCGACCGGCACCGGCGACAACCGGGCCGCCGGCCCTCGTACCGACGAGGCCGGCGATCCGACCGCCACCCGCTGACCGGGCAGCCCGGCCGCCCCGCCCCTCGGCACCGCCACCTTCGCCGCCTTCGCCGCCGCGCCCGGCGGGTCGAGCCGGACCACCAGTAACGGCCCCCTCCGCCCGGCCGCCGGTGCGAGCAGCACCGGTCCGTCCTTCTCCTGCGGACACACCTCCTCGGCCCGAGCCTCCTCGGTACGGTCCGCCCCCACGCGGTTCTCCTGCGTGTGGTTCTCCTGCGTGCTTCCGTCCTCGCCGGGCGGGCCGTCCTCCTCCGTCACCCTCCCGACGGCCTGCAGCAGTCGGCCGACGAGATCGGTGCACTCCGCCCCGGCGTCGACCCCGTCGATGCACGTCCAGTAGAGGCTCTCGGTGTCGGCCCCGCAGGCCAGCACCACCAGCGTCTCGCCGACGTCCCGCAGCAACCCGCCGAGTTCGCCGAGGGCCGGTCCGAGGTCACCGAGGTCGGTGAGCCGCCCCGCCCTGCCGCCGACGCCGAACGCCGTCACCGCCGACGCGTCACCTCCCGACTGGTCCAGACAGCCCGCCGCGTGGGCCGCCGACTCGACCAACTGTTGCCCCAGCCCGGCGAGTTCACCTTCGTCCGACTCGGCCAGCCGGGCACCCACCGCCTCGGTGAGCAGCGCCGCCTGTCGCGCCTCGGCGAGCACGTCCGGCACGTTCCTGGTCTCCGCCAGGGCGTGCCGGGCCGTCTTGATCAGTCGCAGCGCCTCCATGTCCGACCACCCTTCCCTCGCCCGTGCGGCGCCCTGCCGCACGGTCACGGCGACAGCGTGCGGCCCGAGAAGGAGGGTCCGCACCGGACGGCCGGAGAGCTGTGGACAACCCGGGGGCTGTGGACAACTTTTGTCCCTCACACGGGCGATGATCCGCTCTCGGAATTGACGTCACCGCCTTCGGAGGGGGCTCCGGGCACCGGGAAGCGCAGCTCGTTCCGCTCGATCTTGGCCGCCAGCGCCGTCAGCGGATCGACCCCGACGGCGGTGCAGAACTGGAGCAGGTAGGCGAACACGTCCGCCACCTCGTCCCGCACCCGGTGCGCGCGGTCCGGGTCGGCCATCACCGCTGACGCCTGCTCGGGCGTGAGCCACTGGAAGATCTCCAGCAGCTCGCCGGCCTCCACGGTCAGCGCCGACGCCAGGTTCTTGGGCGTGTGGAAGGGCTCCCAGCGGCGTGCCGCGGCGAACTCCGTCAATCGCTGCCGCAGCCCCTCCAGGGTCGGGGCCGCGGACTCCGTCTCTCGTTCGTTCACCCGTCCAGGTCTACCGCACCGGCGTCCGCCACCTCCCCGGCGGCCACCCCGGACCGGCCGGTCCCCGGGGAAACGGCCGCCGACACGGCCGCCCCCGGGAAGGCCGTCGCGTGGGCCGACCCGGCGCACCGCGCCGCCTGCGCCGGCACCCGGGCCGTCTCGGCACGCAGCACGGTGTGTCCGGAGTCGGGGTCCCGTCGGCACTCCACCAGCGCGGCCCCGGGCGGCAGGTCGCCGGGCCCGCCGAGCGCCTCGCGGGCGGCGGCCGGCTCCTGGAGGGTGGTGAGCACGCGCAGCTGGTTGCGTCCGGACATGTCGCGGGCGAGCCGCAGCAGCGAGGCGGTCTGGTCGGTGCCGAGCCCGGCGCCGAGGTCCTCGGCGAGCACGGTGAGCTGCCGGTGCGCCCACGGCACCTCGGCGGCCACGTCGAGGTCGAGCACCCCGGCGCCGGTGAGCAGCACGGCCGAGAAGGCGAGGTGGCGGAGCATGCCGTCGGAGGCCTGGTCGGCGCCGGTGCGGCCGAGGACGCCTTCGTCGAAGACGGCGAGCACCCGCCGGTCGGCGCCGCTGCCGCGGTGCGCGAGGTCGAGGCCGAGCAGCGGGTGCGGCGCGGCGTCCTGCACCACGCGCAGCAACTGCCCGTAGCGGCGCCCGCATTCGTTGCTGAGCCGGGCGATGACGGCGGAGATGTTGGCGGCGTTGCCGAGCAGCCGGGCGCGCGGGTCGGGGCGGGCCCAGCCGCGCATCAGGGCGGGCACGGGGTGGACGGGGAAGACCTCACGGAGCGCGGTGAGGAGCTGTTCGGCGGCGGCCAGCACCTTCCGCTCGCCGGGCGAGGAGCCGGCGACGCGCAGCGGGATCTGCGCGGTGATCAGGGTGCCGCTCGGGAAGGGCGCGCGGATGTCGCCCTGCCGGGTGTCGTTGTGCCAGCTGACGTTGATCCGCCGGTTGCGGAGGTCCTGTTCGCCGGTCTCGACGAGGGTCCGGCCGTCCAGGGTGAGCTGTTCCCGGGCGATCCGGACGGGCCCGTCGGTGCGGACGACGATCTCCAGGCCGACGGGCCCGTCGGCGGACCGGACGGTGCAGCCGAGGATGACGGCGTTGCGGCCGTGCGGGACGCAGCCGTCCAGACCACCACGGACGGGGGTGGCCAGGGGGCCGGCGGCGCCGGGGACCCCGTCGAGGGAGTCGGCGATCTCCTCCCCGAGGGCGAGCCGGGAGAGCACGGCGAGGGCGTCGAGCGCGTTGGACTTGCCGACCCCGGCGGGCCCGTGCAGCACGGTGAGGGGCGCGAGGGGCAGCACCGCGCGCCGGTAGGACTTGAACGAGGTGAGCCGGACCTCCTCGACGGTCGGGCGCCGGGCGGCCGGTGGGCCGGGTTCCGAGGTGCGCTGCTGTGGGTGGGCCGGCACGGCGGTCCGGGTGGCGTCGCGGTTCACCCGTCGGACGTTAGCCTCCGGTCGAGCGGCAGAAACGTGCCTGCCCGGCAGATTCATCCCATCGGGGTCGAACCGCGGGACCCGGGCACCCGCGGCTCCGGCGGATCCGCCACCCGGGCACCGTCCGCCGCCGCACGGACAGCCGCACGGGCACCGTCCGCCGGCACCCGGACAGCCGCACGGGCCCCGACCGGGGCCTCAGCGCCGGTAGGCGGCGACGGTGACGGAAGCGGTCACCTCGACGGGGTCGGGCAGCTCCGCGAGCCGTGCCGCCAGCATCTCCGGGTCGGTGTGCCAGGCGCTCGGACCCATGCCCACCACGGTTCGCACGTCCTCGGCCGAGAGCCGCAGCGTGAACTCGACCTCCCGCCGCCCGGCGGGCGTCAGGTGGGGACCGAGCTTCTCGTCGATCCGCCGCTGCTTGTCCTCGTCGACCGAGAGGAGACCGAGGGCGGTGACGAGCTCCCGCAGGTGGCGCGGGGTGGGTGAGACCAGCAGCAGGGTGCCGCCGGGGCGCAGCACCCGGCGGATCTCGGGGCCGTTGCGCGGCGCGAAGACGTTGAGCACGAGCCCGGCGGAGGCGTCCAGGAGCGGCAGCGGCCGCCAGGCGTCACAGACCACGGCGCCGATCCGGGGGTGGGCCCGCGCGGCGCGGCGCAGCGCGTACTTGGAGATGTCGAGGGCCGCACCGGGCCGTCCGGGGAGGGCGTCGAGGACGTGGGCGAGGTAGTGGCCGGTGCCTGCCCCGAGGTCGGCGACGAGCCCTTCGGGATCCGCCGCGACCGCCGACTCGGCGAGGGCGTCGGCGATCGGCCGGTAGTGGCCGGCGGCGAGGAAGCCGCTGCGGGCGGCGACCATCCCGGCGGTGTCGCCGGTACCGGTGTGGGCGTCACCGGCGAGCAGGCTGACGTAGCCCTGCTTGGCGAGGTCGTGGCTGTGCCCGCCGGGGCAGCGCAGGGTGCGCCCGTCGAGGGTGAGCGCCTGCGCGCAGTGCGGGCAGGCCAGGTAGGGCTCGATGTCCTGCAGCAACGGTCCGTCTTCTCTCGCCATCCGGTCGCGTGGTCCGGCCGGAGGGCCAGCCTAACGACCGGCGCCGCCCGGGCCCGCATCCGCCGGACCGGCCGTCCGGCCGCCCACCGGCGGCGAGCCGTCCGCCCACGGGCCGGCACGAAGGCCGCCACGGGAGTCCGGCCGGGAGTCGGTACCGGACCCGGCCCGGGTGTCGGACGCCCGGGTGTCGGACGCCCGCGGGTCGACGGCCCCCGGCCCGGTTCCGGCCGGTCGCTGCGCCGGGACGGACCGCGGGCCCGCGCCGCCGACCCGCAGCGCGAGCGCGGCCAGCGCCTCGGGGGCGCCGGCCTGGCCCCGGATGCCGGGGAAGGCGTTGACGTCGACCACGACCGGTTCGGCGGGTCCGTCCAGCAGGTCGACGCCGTACACGTCGAGGCCGAAGACCTCGCCGACCCGGAGCGCGAGCCGGGCGCGGTCGGCGGGCAGCTCCGCAGGGCCGAACGCCCCTCCGGGGTGGTGGAGTTCACTGACGCCCGGGTCGGTGAGCTCGGAGCGCCGGCGGGCACAGAACACCTGCCCGGCGACGACCCAGAGCTTCTGGTCCCACCCGGTGCTCGCCAGATAGGGCTGGACGACGACGGATTCGCCGGGCCACTCCCCGGCGAGGGCGCGCAGCCGGGCCGCGTCGTCCACCCGGGCCACGAGGTCGTGGCGGCGGCTGTGACGACTCTTGACGACGAACGGGAAGCCGGGGGCCGGGTGGTCGGGCTGCGCCACCAGATCGGCCAGCTCGGCGACGGTGCGGGTGGCGGCGAAGGGCAGCCCGGCCCGGACCGCGAGGTCGGCCATGGCGGTGCGGTCCTGGCAGAGCTCGGTGGCCGCAGCCGAGTTGACGACGGGTGCGCCGCGCCCCTCCAGGTGCCGGGCGAGCGCCAGGGCCCGCGGCGTGTGGGCCTTGAGCAGGTAGACGTCGGCGAGTGCGCCGGGGCCGATCCGCTCGGACGGCTCGCCGGGGCCGGTGGTCGGGTCGAGGTCCTCGACCAGGTGGCCCCGGGCGGTCAGCAGCGCCGCGGTGGCGGCGAGCACGGGGTGGTCCGGGTTCGAGGCGAGCAGGCCGATCCTCATATCGCGCCGCCGGCTCCCCCGGCGCCGACGCCCGCCCCCACGGCCCCGCCGCCCTGCGCGGGCAGCCGGACCGGTTCCGGCCCGTTCCCGACCGGCACCCCGGGCTCGGCCGCCGGCGGCCCGCCGCCCGGGCCGGGCGCCCCCACGCCCGACACGCCCAGGCGCATGGCCGCCAGATCCGCCGCCGCGAGGCCGGGCACGCCCAGGCCCGCCGCCCCCAGCGCGGCCGGGGCGGTGACCGCCGTGCCGGTCCGGGCGAGCCGCAGCACCGCCCGCGCGACCCGCGCGACCGCGTCGGGCACCTGCCGGAAGCTGGGGAAGTCATTGATGTCGACGACCACCGGCCCGTCCGGCCCGAGCAGCACGTCGACGCCGTAGAGGTCGAGCCCGAACACCTCCCCGACCTGCCCCGCGATCCGCGCGACCTCGGGGGCGAGCGGCACCTGCCGCTCCCGCACCCCCTGGTCGGGGTTGAGCGGGGAGCGCCGCTCGGTGGCGTACAGCTCGCCGTCGACGCAGTAGACCTTGAGGTCCGTACCGGAGTTGGGAACGTAGGGCTGCGCGATCAGCAGGCCCTCGCCGGCCAGCAGGGGACCGAGTTCGACGAGGTGTCCGGGGTCCCGGACGAGCCGCACCGCCCGCCCGGAGCTGCCGTCGGCCGGCTTGACGACCAGCGGGTACTCGGCGGCCGGGATCTCGGCGAGCCGCTCCCAGCGGGCGGCGGCGTAGGTGACGGGGACGGGCAGCCCCCGGGTGCGGGCGATCACCGAGGCGAGCGCCTTGTCCCGGACACCGCGGATGGAGCGGGCGTCGTTGACGGTCGTGAGGCCGACGGCGGCGGCCGCCTCCAGCAGGGTGAGGCCGGGGCCGCCGGAGACGGTCTTGAGCACCCAGGCGTCGTGGCTGCCGGCCCGGACCGCCTCGGAGACGGCCATCAACGAGTCACCGGGGCGCAGCACGTCCACCCGGTGCCCCCACGCGGTGAGTTGGCGCACGACGTCGAGCGGCATGCCGTCGTACCGGTAGTGCTCCTCCACCAGAAAGCAGAGCTTCATGAGCCTGTCCATCCCCCTCGCTTCACCCAGCGCGGACGTCCGCCGTTCCCGTCCGGCAGAGCTGTAAAGGCCCCAGGATGCCACGCGGCCCGTACGCAAGATCGCCCGGCCTGTAAGCGTTCGGCAACAATCGCGCCGAAATGCCCGGGCAGGGCCGCACCCGGCTGCCCCCGGACCTTGCCGCCACCGGCCCGTCCGCATGCGCACCGGCTGCCGGCGGGAGCTTCGCCGCCCCGGCAAATACCGTGGCGGGAACCCGGCGGTCCTGCTTGGATGCACGGCGTGACTTCTGCCGATCATGACCCCGCCACCCACGACGCCCACGCCCCCGGCGCCCTCCTCGACGAGATCGAGCGCTACTACGACGCGGTCCCGCGCGCCGCCGCCCGCGTCGAGGACTTCGGACCGCTCAGCCTCTTCGTCCGCGAGGGCGAGGGCTGGCCGTACTACGCCCGTCCCGCGCTGGGCCACGACGGCCCGGCCGCCACCGCCGGGGACGTCCGCCGGGTGCTCGACCGCCAGCGCGAGCTGGGGCTGCCGGAGGCCTTCGAGTGGGTGGCCGAGCACGATCCGCTGCTGCGCGCGGCGGTCGAGGAGGCGGGGCTGGTGGTGCACGAGCACCCGCTGCTGGTCCTCGGCCCGGAGGACGAGCCGAGTCCGGACGGCGGACCGGCCGACGGCGTGACCGTCCGGGTGCTGGCTGTTGGCGACCCGGCGCTGGCGGCTGCGGTGGCCGTCCCGCATCTGGCGTTCGGCGAGCCGGGTACCGGCGTGGGGAACGCCGGGCCGGAGGAACTGACCGCGCTGGCCATGGAGTTGGCGTCCAACGGCACGGTGGAGCGGACCGCCGGGCGGATCTCCTCGGGGCGCACCGTGGTCGCCGCCGCCGTGCAGGACGGGGCGGCGCTCTGCGCGGGCCAGCACAACCCGGTGGGCCCGGTCACCGAGGTGGCCGGCGTCGGAACCCTTCCGACGGCGCGCCGGCGCGGCCTCGGTCTCGCGGTCACCGCGGCGCTGGTCGCGCACGCGCGGGCCAACGGGGTGCGGACGGTGTTCCTGTCCGCCGCCGACGAGGACGTCGCCCGGATCTACCGCCGGGCGGGCTTCCGCACCTTCGCCACCGCGCTGATCGCCGAACCCGCCGGGCCCGGCGCACCCGCCGCCGAAGCCACCCGAGCCGCCGAAGCCGCCGAAGCCGCCGCCGGCACGACCGGGCCCTCCCCCGCGTGATCCTCAGTCCGAGTCCTCGTCCTCCTCACCGCTGACGCCCTCGCCCTCGGCCTCGTCCACCACCCACGCGGCCAGCCGGTCCGCCACCCCGGAGACGCCCAGCCGCCCCTCGCGGATGGCCCGGGCGAGGCTGCGCACCTCGCGGGCGGTGGTCGCCACCGTGCAGCCGCTGGCCACCAGGTAGGCGTAGGCGACGGCGGTGGCGAACAGTTCGTTGGTCTTCTCCAGGGACGGCACCCGGATCAGTTGGTGCATCAGGGCGGCCGCCCGGTCCTGCGGCTCGGGGTAGACGGCGATGTCGAAGATCTCGGCCTGGTGCCGGGAGACCGCCGCGAGCAGCGATCCGTAGTCGGTGACCTGCGGGTCACCGGGTGTGTACTGCTCGGCGGTCATGAGCAGCCACGAGAGGTCGACCTCCAGGTTCAACGACGCACGTCCTGGAGGTCGGCCCCGCCGAACTCGGCCAGGAAGGCCGTCTCGTACTCCTTCATGAACTGCGCGGCCGCGTCGACGAACACCCGCCCGGCCTCGCCCATGTCCTGCTGGACGAGGCGTTCGATGTACTGGTTCATGCTGATCCCCTGCTGCTCCGCCCGTTCCCGGGCCATCTCCGCGGTGGTGGCGTCCACCCGGACGTTCAGCTGTTTCTTACCCATGAATCCCAAGCTAGCGCTGAAGTGCTAGCACAACAAGGGCGCGCGCACGCACCCCGCACGCGGGTGGCGACGCGCGGGCGCCCACGGAGAGTGAGACTTGAAGAGTTCTTCACCTTCGGAGAACCTGAAGTGCCCTGAGCATTCCCTGGAGCGGCACCGACCGGTGTGGAGGCCGGCAATGACAGCCATGTTCGACCAGGAGCTGCGCGAGCAGCTCACCCAGGCCCGCAAGGAACTCGCGGCCGCCCGCGCCGAAGGGGACGCCGACGGCGTCCAGGCGTACGAAGGCCGGATCGCCGGGCTGATCCGGCTCGCCGCCCAGCACGGCATCACGCTCCCGCACGGTGTCGACGAAGAGGAGCAGAACCTGCGCTGACCCCGCCCGCGCGCCCGACAGCACGGGCTCCCCGACCGACGACGGAGGCGGTACCCGGGAACCCGGGTACCGCCTCCGTCACATCCGCTCCGTCCGACCGGCCCCGCGGGGCGGCTGTCCGTCCCCGCCCGGCACCGGCGGACCGCTACTCGCCGCCGACCGGCTCCAGGATCGCCACGCACTCGAAGTGGTGCGTCATCGGGAACAGGTCGAAGGCCCGCAGCGAGACCGGCCGGTAGCCGCCCTCCCGGAAGAACGCCAGGTCCCGGGCGAGCGCCGCCGGGTCGCAGGCCACGTACGCGATCCGGCGGGCGCCGAGCCCGGCCAGGTGCGCGACGGTCTCCCGCCCGGCACCCGCGCGCGGCGGGTCGAGGACGATCAGGTCGGTGGCGGTGATGCCGGTGCGCGGCAGGAGCTTCTCCACCCGGTCGCACTCGATCCGGACGTTCTCCAGCGCCGCCAGGTTGTGCCTGGCGTCGGCCACCGCCTGCTTGGAGGACTCGATGCCGAGCACCGCGCCCTCCTCGCCGACCCGGTCGGCCAGCGCGCCCGCGAACAGGCCCACGCCGCAGTACAGGTCGAGCGCGTTCTCGCCCCACTGCGGGTCCAGGCCGTCCAGCACCGCGTCGACCAGGGTCTCCGGGGCCTCCGGGTGGATCTGCCAGAAGCCGCCGTCGCTGACCCGCCAGGTCCGCCCGGCCGCGCGCTCGCGGACGAAGTTGCGGCCGTGCACGCGGTGGGGGTCGCCCTGCTCGTCGATCCGGGTGATCGAGACCGGCTGGTCCAGCTCGACCAGCGGCAGCTGGGCGCCCGGCGCCGGGGTGAGGACCACCTGGCGGTCGGAGGAGCCGGACGCGGCGATCGCCTCGACCGAGACGATGCCCGGCCAGTCCCGGGCCTCGATGCCCAGCTCGGTGACGCCCGCGGCGGCGATCAGGCAGCGGTCGACCGGCTGGATGTCGTGCGAGCGGTGCTTGCGCAGCCCGACCTTGCCGGTGGCCGGGTCCACGGCGTACTGCACCCGGGTCCGCCAGGCGGGCACCTCACCGGGCGGCAGCTTCCCGCCGACCGGTTCGACGCTGCCGTCCCAGCCGGCCTCGACCGGGGTCAGGCCGGCGAGCTTGGCCAGCTGCTCGGTGAGCACCTGCACCTTGAGCTTGCGCTGCCCGCCGGGCGACACGTGCTGCCAGTCGCAGCCGCCGCACTTGCCGGGCCCGGAGAAGGGGCACGGCGGGGCGATGCGCTCCTTGGCGGGCTCCAGCACCTCGACCGCGTCGGCGCGCAGGAACCGGGACTTGGTGGTCCCGTCGGTGACCTGGACGATCACCCTCTCACCCGGCAGCGTGTGCCGGACGAACAGCACCCGGCCCTCGTGCCGGGCCACGCAGTGCCCGCCGCCGTGCGCCACCGGGCCGACCTCGACCTCGTAGCGCTCGCCGACGAGCGGGTCGCCGCCGGGGCCCCGGGGCGCAGCCTCGGCCCGCGGGGCGCGGGTCGTGGACCGCAGCGCGCGCGGCGGTCGCACCGCCTGCTTGCGCGGGCGGGCACCGTCCTTCGGCTGATCCGCACGCGCCTCCCGGCGGTCGGACCGCTGCTGCCGGTCGGAACGCTCGGAACGCTCGGAACGCTCGGAGCGCTCGGAACGCTGCGGGCGCTCGGACTGCTCCGGACGCTCCGGGGCACGCTCCTCCGGCGCGAGCGGCGCCGTCTGCGCGGTGAAGCCCTCGCGGTCGGTGGCCGCAGGCCGGAACGGCTTGCCCCAGCGCGGCCGGGCGACCTGGCCGGGCTTGCCGGCGCCACCCTTGCGGGAGCCCTTGCCGGAGGCACCGGAACGGGAACCACCGGACGAGCCGGACGAACGGGGCGGGGTATTGCGGGTCACTGGGAGGAGTCCTTGCTGCTGTCAGCGGGGGCGGCGGTCGTGCCTTCGGGCTTTGCGGAGACCTCCGACTTTACGGCCTTCGGCGCCCGGGGCTCACCACGACGGACGGCACCCGGCGCCGACCAGGCCTTCTGCGGCTTGCGCCGTTCGGACGACTCCAACTGCCACGGTACCGAGGTCACCATCACTCCCGGCTTGAACAGCAGCCGCCCCTTGAGCCGCAGCGCGCTCTGGTTGTGCAGCAGGTGCTCGTACCAGTGGCCGACCACGTACTCGGGGATGTAGACCGACACCACGTCGCGCGGGCTGCTGCGGCGCAGGTTCTTCACGTAGTCCAGCACCGGGCCGGTGATCTCCCGGAACGGCGAGTCCAGCACCTTGAGCGGCACCTCGATGCCCCGCTCGTCCCACTCGGCGCGCAGCGCCGCGGTGTCCGCCGGGTCGACGTTGACGGTCACCGCCTCCAGCGTGTGCGCGCGGGCCAGCCGCGCGTAGGCCAGGGCCCGCAGCGCCGGCTTGTGCAGCTTGGAGACCAGGACGATGGCGTGCACCCGGGTGGGCAGCACCACGTCGTCCGGCTCCTCGGCCGCGACCAGCTCCGCGGAGACCCGGTCGTAGTGCCGGCGGATCGCCTTCATCACCACGAACAGCACGACCATCGCGGCGATCGCGATCCAGGCGTGGCTGATCTTGGTCGCGAGCACGACGATCAGCACCGCCATGGTCATCACCAGGCCGAAGCTGTTGATCGCCCGGCTGCGCTGCATGTGCCGCCGCTTGGCCGGGTCGGTATCGGTGCGCAGCAGCCTGGTCCAGTGCCGGATCATGCCGGACTGGCTCATGTTGAAGGAGACGAAGACGCCGACGATGTACAGCTGGATCAGCCGGGTCGGGTCCGCGTCGAAGGCGATGATGAACAGGATCGCGGCCAGCGCCAGCAGGATGATGCCGTTGGAGAAGGCCAGCCGGTCACCGCGGGTGTGCAGCTGGCGCGGCAGGTACCGGTCCTGGGCGAGGATCGAGCCGAGCACCGGGAAGCCGTTGAACGCGGTGTTGGCGGCCAGCACCAGGATCAGGCCGGTGACGGCCGCGACGAAGTAGAAGCCGGGCGTGAAGTTCGAGAAGACGGCCTCGCTGATCTGGGCCAGCGCGGTCTTCTGGTGGTAGTCGGCGGGGGCGCCGCCCAGCTGGTGCTCGGGCTCCTCGGCCATCTGGACGCCGGTGAGCCGGGCCAGCCAGATGATGCCCATGAACATCACCACGGCGATGCTCGCCATCATCAGCAGGGTGGTCGCGGCGTTCTTGCTCTTCGGCTTGCGGAACGCCGGCACGCCGTTGGAGATCGCCTCGACACCGGTGAGCGCGGCACAGCCCGAGGAGAACGCCTTGAGCAGCAGGAACACCATCGCGAAACCGGCCAGCGACTCGTTCCCGGGGGTCGCCTCCAGCTGGAAGCCGGCGCTCTCGGCGGGGATGTCCTGCCCCAGGCCGAAGTGCCGGACCACGCCGTACACCACCATGCCGAGGACGCCCACCATGAAGGCGTACGTCGGGACGGCGAAGGCCGAGCCGGACTCCCGCACCCCGCGCAGGTTCATGCCCATCAGCACGATCACCAGGACGACGGACAGGGTCAGCTCGTGGCCGCGCAGCGCGGGCACCGCCGAGACCACGTTGGCGACACCCGAGGTGGTGGAGACCGCCACCGTCAGGATGTAGTCGACCATCAGCGCGCTCGCGACCACCAGGCCCGAGTTCGGGCCGTGGTTCACGGTGGCGACCTCGTAGTCACCGCCGCCGCTCGGGTACGCGTGCACGTTCTGCCGGTACGAGGCCACCACGGCGAGCATCACGATGGCGACGACGACGCCGATCTGCCACGAGAAGTGGATGGCCGAGACACCCGCCAGGGACAGGGTCAGCAGGATCTCCTCGGGCGCGTACGCGACCGAGGAGAGCGCGTCCGAGGCGAAGACGGGCAGCGCGATGCGCTTGGGGAGCAGCGTCTCCCCGAGCTTGTCGCTGCGCAGCGCACGCCCGATCAGGATGCGTTTCGGTAGGTCAGTCGGCATAGGCACGTTAAGGAATCGTAGGGGTAGTCGGCCGTCGGGTCAGACGGACATCCCCCCCTTCGTCGCGACTGTGTTCGGTGGACCGGCTAGCGTGTCGGATACGAGCAGGCGGGCAACACTCAGGTTGTCGTACCGAGCCACACGAGGACGCCCACCCCGGAGACCGGGGCGGGGAAACGGAGAACAGCGGTGTTTGCGCAGGTCAAGGCCCAAACGGGACGGGTGAGGTAGCGCCGGTGCACATCGTCATCATGGGCTGCGGCCGGGTGGGCTCCGCGCTCGCCCGAGCGTTGGAGAAACAGGGCCACTCGGTGGCCGTGGTGGACCAGGACCCGACGGCGTTCCGCCGCCTGGGCGCCGGGTTCAACGGTCGCCGGGTCACCGGCGTCGGCTTCGACCAGGACACCCTGCGGGAAGCCGGCATCGAGGAGGCGGGCGCCTTCGCCGCCGTCTCCAGCGGTGACAACTCCAACATCATCGCGGCCCGGGTCGCCCGGGAGAACTTCGGCGTGGAGAACGTCGCGGCCCGCATCTACGACCCGCGGCGCGCCGAGGTCTACCAGCGGCTGGGCATCCCGACCGTCGCCACCGTCCGCTGGACGGCCGACCAGATGCTGCGCCGGCTGCTGCCGAGCGGCGCCGAGCCGCTCTGGCAGGACCCGAGCGGCGCCGTCCAGCTCGCCGAGGTCGCCTACGCCCCGGACTGGGTCGGCCACCGGATGAGCGAACTCGAAGAGGCCTCCGGCACCCGGGTGTCGTTCGTCACCCGGCTCGGCGAGGGCATCCTGCCCGCGCCCCACATGGTGGTGCAGGAAGGCGACCTGGTGCACGTGATGCTGCGCCGGGCCGACCTGACCGCGGTCGAGGCCGCGTTCGCGCAGGGCCCGGAGAAGGAGGGTCACTGATGCGAGTCGCCATTGCCGGAGCCGGTGCCGTCGGCCGCTCGATCGCGGGCGAGCTGCTGGAGAACGGCCACGAGGTCCTGCTGATCGACAAGAACCCGAACTCCATCTCCGTGGAGCGGGTGCCCATGGCGGAGTGGCTGCTGGCCGACGCCTGCGAGATCACCTCCCTGGACGAGGCCGCCCTGCAGCGCTGCCACGTGGTGATCGCCGCGACCGGTGACGACAAGGTCAACCTGGTCGTGTCGCTGCTCGCGAAGACCGAGTACGGGGTGCCCCGGGTGGTCGCCCGGGTGAACAACCCCAAGAACGAATGGCTCTTCAACGAGTCCTGGGGCGTGGACGTCGCCGTCTCCACCCCGCGCCTGATGTCCGCCCTGGTCGAGGAGGCCGTGAGCGTCGGCGACCTGGTCCGGCTGATGCGCTTCAGCCAGGGCAACGCCAACCTCGTCGAGCTGACCCTCGCCGCCGACACCGAGCTGGTCGGCACCCGCGTCGGCGACGTGCCGTGGCCGCCGGACACCGCACTGGTGACGATCATCCGCGAGGGCCGGGTCCTGGTGCCGCGCAAGGACGACACCCTGGAGGGCGGCGACGAGCTGCTCTTCGTCGCGGCCCAGGAGCGGGAGGAGGAGCTGGAGAACCTGCTCTCCGCCTCCTCCGGCGCCCAGTAGCACCCGCGCACGAACGTCGAGGGACCCGTACTCGGTGAGTACGGG